>DOVA01000075.1 GCA_003520315.1 Rikenellaceae bacterium
CGCTGTGGATGCAGTATGTAATGGCACATACAGCAAGGAAATGGCAGCAGAACTTAAGCAGAGACTTTCAACAGTCTTTAACAGAGGTTTTTGGGATGGTTATTATCAGGGAGCTAAAATTGGAGAATGGAGCAATGTATATGGTAACAAAGCAACTCAAAGAAAAAGGTATGTTGGTAAAGTAACAAATTATTTCTCCAACCTTTCAGTTGCCGAAGTTTTGATTGAGACAGGAGAACTGTGTCAAGGAGATACTGTCCTTATTTCTGGTCCTTCCACAGGAGTGATTGAATGCAATGTAGAAGAGATAAGAGTTGATCTCCAAGTTACTGACAAGGCTGTCAAAGGTGAATACTGCTCTATACCTGTACCCGGAGGAATAAAGCTTAGACGATCGGATAAAGTATATATTTGGGAAAAGTCAGATGTTTCCTGAAAAAATGACAAATTTTATTGAGGAGCATCATGTCCTCACACTTGCTGTAACTGACGGAAACGACTTATGGTGCTCTCATGCCTTTTACACATTTGTTGAAGCAGAGCAACTTTTTGTTATTACTTCAGAAGATAAGACAAGACACGCAACTCTGATTGAAAGAGGGAGCAACATAGTAGCAGGAGCAATAGCTCTTGAGACTGAAAAAATAGGTCTTATTCGAGGTTTACAATTCAAAGCTGAAGCAATAAAATGTGACCGTTCTCTTTTTAATAAATACCGATTTATTTATTTAAAAAGATTTCCCTATGCTATACTTACAAGCAGTGATATCTGGATTTTGAGAATCATTGAGGCAAAATTTACTGACAATCGTCTGGTTTTCGGCAAAAAATTAATATGGAAACGTTAAAGGGATCGTTAGATAATTCCAAACTCCTTCTTAATCATTTCGACTGAATCAAGTTTTTCCCATCCAAAGAATTGTATCTCCTTACGCACAGGCACTCCGTTTTCTATAATTTCCACTACTTTGGTGAAAGGGTCTCTCCCCATATGCCCATATGAAGCACTTACCTCGTAAATTGGGTTTTTCAGCTGAAATTTTTCAATAATCTTTGCAGGCCTGAGGTCAAACATTTTATTTATCTTATCCGCAATTTCACTGTCAGACATTTTAATATTACAACTTCCGAACGTGTTGACAGAAATGCTTACAGGTTCAGCGACTCCTATTGCATATGCAATCTGTAGCAGTATTTCTTTTGCAACACCTGCAGCAACAAGGTTCTTGGCAATATATCTTGCAGCATAGGCACCTGAGCGGTCAACCTTGCTGGGATCTTTCCCCGAAAATGCTCCACCTCCATGAGCGCCTTTTCCTCCATATGTGTCGACTATTATCTTACGGCCGGTGAGACCGGTATCACCATGAGGCCCTCCAATAACAAACTTTCCTGTAGGATTGACAAGCAATTTATAACCGTGGTTGAATAATTCTCTTGTCTCTTGAGGAAGCCTGTTAATTATTCTCGGGATAAGAATCTCTTTAATGTCAGAGGTGATGATTTCAATCATCTTTTCATCTGTGTCAAATTCGTCGTGTTGAGTAGAAATGACAATTGTATGAACTCTCAGAGGCTTATTGTCATCGCCGTATTCAATTGTAAATTGAGATTTGGCATCAGGACGCAGGTAAGGCATCAGCATAGTCCCTTTTCTTATTTTTGAGAGTTCGATAAGTGCAATATGCGCAAGGGTCAACGGTAGAGGCATAAACTCTTCTGTATCGGTACATGCGTATCCGAACATCATTCCCTGATCACCTGCCCCCTGTTCATCTGACCTTTCTACGCCACGACTGATGTCTGGTGACTGCTCATGAATGGCCGATAGTATTCCACAAGAATTACCATCAAACATGTATTCAGCTTTTGTGTAACCAATTCTGTTTATAACTCTTCGGGCAATTTGCTGAATATCTACATAAGTATTCGAGCTTACTTCTCCGCCTATGACTACAAGACCTGTGCTGACGAAAGTTTCACAGGCCACTTTGGAGTTGTTATCCTGACGCAGGAATTCATCGAGTATTGCGTCCGATATTTGGTCGGCAATTTTGTCCGGGTGCCCTTCAGACACTGATTCGGAGGTAAATAGATATGACATTATAAATGGTTTTAAAACATTTAAGTTAAACTGGAGTGGGATTTGAGTTTGCTGAAAATTAACGACCGAAAGCTCTATTTTAGCATTTTTTCACGTGGTTGCAAGCAGTCAAATCTTTCCACTTTTATATCTGCAAATTTAGTATAAATTGAAATAGTTTTATATTTATTATTAAATTTATTGCGAAATTGTTAAAATGTTAATAAAATTATAAAGTAGTTTACAAGTTTTTATACCTTTTTCTTAATTTTGCTCCATAATAACTAAAATTTATCTAATCATCTATGAAACAACTAATTAAGAGAATTGCTCTGACAGCGATAGGGCTGTTTGTGGCCATTGCGTCTTTCGCACAGGTGACCACTGCAAGCATCTCCGGATTTGTGAAGGACGCTAAGGGTGAGCCCATTGCCGGGGCTGTTATCAAGGCTACTCACAATCCTACAGGAACAGTCTATTATGTTTCCACTCAGAATAATGGGCAGTACAACATTTCTGGTATGAGGATCGGATCCCAATATCAGATAGAAGCGTCATGCATGGGCTATGCAACAGTCAAAATTGCAGACGTAACACTCTCTCTTGGCGATGAGTTAAAGTATGACTTTAATTTACAGGAAGAGGCAGTAAATTTGGGCGAAATAGTAGTAACTGCGGAAATTAATCCTACAATCAATCGAAACAGAACCGGAGCACAGGAGATTTTTACACGTGATAGGATGTCTCAAATTCCTACAATAAACAGATCTCTGACAGACTTCACTAAACTTACTCCTATGGCAAGTGGTAGTAATTTTGCCGGAGTTTCTTACAGATACAACAACATGACAGTTGATGGAGCATCGTTCAACAACTCATTTGGTCTCTCATCTTCACTAGGAGCTTCAGGTATAGAACCTATTTCACTCGAGGCCATAGAGCAGATTCAGGTGATGATTGCTCCATTTGACGTAAGAAACGGAGCTTTCACAGGTGGCGGCATTAACTCTGTAACAAGATCTGGAAATAACCAGTGGAATGCATCTGCGTATTATTATACAAAGAGCCCTTCAACAAGAGGTTATATTCAGAAGGATCAAATTATTGCTGTTTCGGATTTCTCTAACCGTCAATATGGTTTTACAGCCAGTGGGCCGATACTCAAAAACAAATTGTTTTTCTTTGTTAATGCTGAATTTGACAGGCAGGAGGTTCCAATAAGTTGGAGGCCAAGACCAAATAAAAGTACTCCTGTATCTGGATATTATTCTGCTGCCGATGTTGGGACTCTTGAGGAGATTGTTCAAATACTCCAAGATGTTTATAATTACAATCCCGGGACATATAATGTGACTAGTACTCCTACTGAAGCTGATAAAGTTACAGCTAGATTGGACTGGAATATAAATCCAAAAAACAAACTCAGTTTCAAGTATTTTTATCTGAAATCTTTTAATACCAACAGCCCGAGCACATCTGGAGCATTGCCTAACGGTCGTGGGCCTAATAGTTTTGCAATACCTTTCTCAAGTGCATATTACAGGTTAAATAACAATTTCGACATATTTATTGCTGATCTCAATACTATTGTAAATGCGAGAATGTCTAACTCTCTCACTGTTGGATATTCAAGACTTAGAGACTTCAGAGAGATGGATGGAGGATTTTTCCCAGAGGTTAATATTGGAGACGGCACTGCTTCCAAAAACTCTTTAACAACATTCGGTACAGAGGCAAATTCATATAACAATAAGTTGGACAGTGACATATACCAGATTCAGGACAATTTCATAATTAACTTGAACAAGCATCAGCTAACATTTGGTACACAATCAGACTATCGAATGTTCGTAAATGGTTTTGCAAACAGCTATGCCGGTCAATGGCAATTTGCATCTCTTGAAGATTTCAAAACAGATGTTCTTGCATATAAGGCTTGGAAAGATGCTGGTTCTAATCCTGCATCCAGACCGGGAACTACTGCTATCTATTATAAACAGACTTATAGTATGATGGATGATGGCAGTTTCCCTTTTGCAGAGGTCAATGTTATGTCTCTTGGTTTCTATGCTCAAGACAAGTGGAGCGTTAAGGATAATTTTAACATGACATTGGGTCTTAGAGTTGATGTGCCAATATTTATGACCGATCTGCCAAGAAATGAAATGCTGGAAGGTCTTACATTCCAGGGTGGAAGAAAAATAGATGTTTCAAAATATCCTTCAGCTAAGCCACTCTTCTCACCAAGACTAGGTTTCAATTGGGACGTTTTCTCCAACAAGACCCTTCAGGTCAGAGGCGGTACAGGTATTTTTTCAGGTACTCCTCCATATGTATGGCTATCTAATCAGGCAGGCAACAATGGTATTCTTTTCGCCTCAACTTTAGCTAGAGATCATGCATTTGACGGTGTAACAGAACTACCAAAACCTACAGGGGCTACTTTACCAAAGGCCTCTATAGCCATAACCGATCCTGATTTCAAATACCCTCAGCTTTGGAAGACCAATTTAGCTGTAGATTACAAGTTTGGAAAAGGTTGGATAGCAACCGCTGAAGTGCTTTACAATAAGGATATTAATTCCATATATCACATGGATATAAATCATCCCGACATAAATGATGCTACCAAGGTTACAAAGCTGGGAGGAGTAGATCAGAGACCATATTTCATTGATAATACATTGAATGATGCTACATATGATGTCATACTTATGACAAATACATCTAAGGGCTATTCAATTTATACAACACTTCAGTTACAGAGAAATTTCACAAGTGGCCCATTTAATGGTCTATATCTCAATGCTTCATATACATTTGGCAAGGCAAAGAGTGTAACTGACGGTTCATCTTCAGTAGCCTCTTCAGCCTACAAATATCGTCCTGCCATCAATCCTGATGCTGAAGAGCTCGGATTTTCAGCAGGGTCATTTCCTCAAAGAATTCTTGTACAGGGATCTTACAGGAGAGAATGGGGACCAAACTTTGCCACATCAATCGGCTTAGTTTATCAGATGTATATGCCTTTCAGATATTCTTATACATATAATGGTGATGTAAATAATGATTCGTATTCATACAATGATTTGATGTTTATTCCTGCAACAAAAGATCAGATTCGTATCAAACCTGCCACAGGCGATACTCGTACAGCAGATCAAATATGGGCAGAGATGGATGCATTCTTCAATCAGGACCCATATCTGAAACATCGAAGAGGTAAGTATTCGGAGCGTAACGGCGGAATGGCACCTTATGTTCATTCACTTGATTTCAATATTGCTCACGATCTTATTGTTAAGCAGGCAAATGGCAAGTCACATACTTTAAGATTCTCTTTTGATTTCTACAATTTCCTTAACCTTCTCAACAAGGACTGGGGAATTCAGGAAACAACTGTTTTGGGCAATCAGCAGTACCAATATCTGGTTATGACAGAGAAACCTTCTGCGGCAAATAACTATACCCCAGCTTTCTCTACAGCATTGGACAAAAACAAGCAAGTAATTACCGATACTTTCATGGATAGCGTTTCTTCTTCGTCAAGATGGACTATGATGTTTGGTATAAAGTATATTTTTAACTAACATTTGACTAATATATTAAAGAGGGTCATCCAATTATTGGGGGGCTCTCTTTTCTATTATACTTTGGTCAAGCCAATTATGTTTCTTATATTTGTTATGATATAATTGGTTGAATTTGTGGAGCAGTGATGAAAGATGTGCTGAAGAGACAGGAATTGGGGAAAAGAGCTGAGGAGATTGCGTTGGAGTTCCTTGAGGATAAGGGGTTGACTTTTTTGGAGAAAAACTGGAGGAGTGGTCACAGGGAGATTGATCTTATCATGAAGAGTTTGAACAAGCAAGGAGGCATGATTTTACACATTGTTGAGGTTAGATCGCTCAGGGAACCGGCAGTCAGGCAACCATTCGAGACAGTTGGGTTTGAAAAGCAGAAAGCAGTAATTGCAGCTGCAAGGTCGTTTATATTCAAGTTCAACTTGGATTGTGAAACTCAGTTTGACATAGTTTCTGTGACGTTTGGGGAATATGGAGTAAAAATTACTTATTTTCCCGATGCTTTTAAACCAACATGGAGATAATTAATATAATATATGAATAAAAATCATTACTGTATAATAATGGCCGGCGGTGTGGGAAGCCGTTTCTGGCCTATAAGCCGAAATTACAGGCCCAAGCAGTTTCTCGATATTCTTGGACTCGGCAAGTCTTTTCTTCAGCTTACTTTTGACAGGTTTAGCAAAATCATACCAAAGGATAATATTTTAATTGTCACCTCAGACACTTATAAAGATCTTGTATATGAACAGATTCCCACAATACTTCCCGAAAATCTGCTTCTTGAGCCTTTCAGAAGAAACACTGCTCCCTGTATTGCATATGCAACTTATAAACTTTTAAAGAAAAACCCCAATGCAACAGTTGTCGCTGCTCCTTCAGACCACATGATAACTAATGACGAGCTGTTTCTTACAACTGTAAATAATGCATTAAAGTTTGCTGAGTCGCACGACGTGTTGATGACATTGGGTATTCAACCCACAAGACCTGAAACATCATATGGCTATATACAAGTTAACAAGGCAGAGCCGGTAGATGTCGATGGAAACATTGCTTATAAAATCAAGACTTTTACTGAAAAACCTGATCTAAAACTGGCCAAGGTTTTTGTTGACAGCGGGGAGTTTTTATGGAATTCAGGGCTTTTTATATGGAATCTCAAGGCAATAGCAGATCAGCTTGAAATTTTCCAGCCGGAAATATCAGGCCTTTTTAAAGCTATTTCAGATGATTATTACACTGACAGAGAGAAAGAGGCAATTATGTCAGTCTATCAGGAATGCATGAATATTTCTATTGATTATGCAGTTATGGAGAAAACTTCCAGGGCAGTTGTTTATCCAGCTTCATTCGGATGGTCAGATCTTGGTACGTGGGATTCATTATTCAGTTATGTGGATAAAGATGAAAATAACAACTATGTCTCTTCAAAAGGAGATACATTACTTGAGGTTAAAGACTCTATAGTTATATCCGAGGACAACAAGTTGATTGTTGTCAAAGGATTGGAAAACTATTTAATAATAAATTCAAAAGATGCTTTAATGATATGTCCGCGCGACGACAAATCATTCAAGTCAATATTGACGGACCTTACCATTAAAGATCTGTCGAAATATCAATAAATTTTTATGATCAACGATTCATTAAAAGTAAATGTCCAATCTGAAATAGGTAAGCTTGAAGCAGTGCTGCTCCATACTCCGGGAGCTGAAGTGGAGAATATGACTCCGAGAAATGCGCAAAGAGCTCTTTACAGTGATATCTTAAACCTTTCGATTGCACAGAAGGAGTATGAACAAGTGTCCGGAGTTCTTGCAAAAGTTTGTAAAATATACCAAATAAAAGAATTACTGACAAGTCTGCTTGATATTCACACCGAGAGGGAGGCTTTGATTGGAAAGATATGTATAGCAGAGGGTGTGACTGATTATTTTGAATATCTGATGGATATGCCCTCCAAATCTCTGGCAACGGTGCTTATTGAAGGTTTGCCTGCAAGAATGGACACTTTGACAGCATTTCTCAAGGATGAGTATTATGCACTTTTCCCTCTCTACAATTATTATTTTACAAGAGACGCCTCTGTTTCAATAGGTAACAGAGTATTGGTATGCCGTATGGCGAGCAAGGTAAGAATGAGGGAATCTCTTATAAATGAGGCAATTTTCAGAAATAAGAGATATTTTGACTGTGAATTGATTAATGCTCAGGATTTTCAACCTGGTAACAGTGAAATATATATTGAGGGAGGAGACGTTTTAGTTGCAAGAGAAGATATTCTTATTGTTGGTAACGGGATGAGAACCAGCAGTCAAGGGATAGACATGCTTATTAGCAGATTAAGCAGGTCTTCAGGACCCGATAAAAGACACATAATTGTACAGCAACTTCCAAGCTCTCCTGAGTCGTTTATTCATCTTGACATGGTTTTTACAATGCTCGATGTTGACAAGGCAATGGTTTTTGAACCTTTGATTCTGAGTGAAAATCAATATCAGACAGTACATATTATTGTTGAAGGAGGCAAAGTAACTAAAATCAAATCCGTAAACAACATATTGTCAATTCTTAAAAAGTTAGGTATGGATTTGGAACCGGTAATTTGTGGAGGAAGTGCCGATGAATGGAATCAGGAGAGAGAGCAGTGGCACAGCGGAGCAAATTTCTTTGCCTTTGATCAAGGTAAGGTTATGTCGTATGCCAGAAACGTTCACACTTTGGAAGAGATGCACAAAAGTGGTTTTGATATTATTACTGCCCGAGATGTTATTTCAGGCAAGAAAGATCTTGAAAGTTATAACCGATGTGTAGTGACCATTGACGGTTCTGAGTTGCCTAGGGGCGGCGGTGGAGCACGTTGTATGACTATGCCTTTGAGAAGAGCTCAGGTTGTTGTCTGATGGAAGAGACAAATTTTAAAGTTTTATTACCTTTGCTGCCTATTTTATTGTTATTACGATGAGAGAAAAGATAGAAGAACTGCTTGAAGAAGTCAGGGAATTAAAGGCTAAAAACGAGCAGGAGATCGAGGAGATCAGAGTAAAACTTCTTGGGAAAAAGGGTAAGATATCCCAACTTTTTGATGATTTCAGGGAGGTTCTTCCCGAGCAAAAAAAAGAATTGGGTCAAATGTTGAACCAGCTTAAAGTTGCTGCAAGTAAAAAAATTGAAGAACTTAGGTCATCTATCGATATTAATAGTTATAGCCGGGAAAGTCAGCACGACCTCACCAAGCCCGGCAATTTATTTGAAATTGGTTCAAAACATCCTATCTCTATTACCAGAAATGAGATTTTGTCAATATTTGCAAAGTTGGGCTATGCTGTTGCAGATGGACCAGAGATAGAGGATGACTGGCATGTTTTCGGAGCACTCAATTTTCCGCCCGAGCATCCGGCCAGAGATATGCAGGATACTTTTTTTATAGCATCCGGCGCTAATCCGGTTCTTCTCCGCACACACACAAGTTCAATCCAAGTCAGGGCTATGGAGAGCATGAAGCTGCCTATCAGGATTGTATGTCCAGGACGTGTATTCAGAAATGAAGCCATATCAGCTCGTGCTCATTGTATATTTCATCAGGTGGAGGGACTTTATATTGATAAAGGGGTCTCTTTTGG
>DOVA01000173.1 GCA_003520315.1 Rikenellaceae bacterium
GATTGAGAGGTGAGTTTATTGAGGTAATGTATGGCTCTTATCTGTACAATCTGATGAAGAGTCTTAAAAAAACTTTTGATCCTCAAGCTGTTTTTAATAAGGGGAAAATTGTGGATACTCCTCTGATGAACACTTATCTTAGATATGAGGTTGGAATAGAATCTCCGGACTACAAGACTTATTTTGATTTTTCTGCGCAGGGAGGATGGTTAAGGGCAATCGAACAGTGTAATGGTTCTGGAGACTGTCGTAAGGGAATTGTATTTGGCGGAACCATGTGTCCGAGTTTCAGGGCTACCGGCGAGGAGAAAGATGTTACAAGAGGGAGGGCTAATATTTTAAGAGAGCTTTTGACTCGTCCCAGAAGTAAAAAGGTTTTTAACCAGAAGGAGATTCTTGAAGCGTTAGACCTCTGTTTGTCATGCAAGGCTTGCAAGAGTGAATGTCCTTCGAATGTGGATATGAGCAGATATAAGGCTGAGTTTTTGCAACATCATTTTGATTCTGTATTATTTCCTCCCTTTAGAACAGTTATGGTTGCAAATATGGCTGCTGTTGAGAGATTTGGCTCGTTTTTCCCAAAACTTTACAATTTTTTTGCAACTAATCATTTTACTTCTTCTCTTATTAAAGAAATAGTGGGGTTTACTCAAAAAAGGGAACTGCCTCGCATTATGGAGAATTCTGTGGAGAAATATATAAAGCAATCAAAAATGCCAGGGAAGGGAAAAAAAGTCTATTTATTTCTCGATGAATTTACAAAATATAATGATGGCGCTACAGGCATTGCATTTGTCAAATTGATGATAGCTCTTGGTTATGATGTTGTGGTGCCCGAACATTTTGAAAGCGGCAGGGCTGCCTTGTCAAAGGGGATGATTAAGTGTGCCAGAGAGTTCGCTAGAAAAAATGTTGGTCTGTTAAAAGATATAGTAAGTAGTGATGCTCCTCTTGTAGGGATTGAACCTTCTGCAATTCTTTCTTTCAGGGATGAATATCCTGATTTGGTGGGGGAAGACTTAAAAGTTGAGGCGCTGGCTCTTGCTAAAAATACATTTCTTTATGATGAGTTTATTATGAGGGAGGTGGATGCCGGAAGGATCTCTTCGGAAAGTTTTACGGATAAGTCTCTTAATATTAAACTTCATGGCCATTGCCATCAAAAGGCAATTGTTACTACAGAATTTTCAAGAAAAATGCTCTCTTTGCCAGTAAATTACAAAGTGGAGGTTCTTTCTACCGGCTGTTGTGGAATGGCGGGTTCTTTTGGATATGAAAAGGAACATTACGATCTTTCGATGAGGATAGGGGAGCAATCTCTTTTTCCTGCAGTCAGGTCTGCCGGTGATGATGTGGTAATTGCTGCACCGGGGTTCTCCTGCAGGCAGCAGATAAAGGACGGAACAGGCAAAATAGCTCTTCATCCTGTAGAAATACTATTAAGAGCACTCAAATCCTGGAACATTTATTGCAAGAATTGACTTCTTTGATTAATGAATTAATGAATTAATGAATGATCGGTGGAAGAATAGGTAGATATATAGTTTTGGTTTTTCTTTTTTTTGCCGGTGTTGGAGTAATAACTGTTGCCGGACAACAGACTGCATCAAAAATGTTGGTGAGTGGTGTGGTGGTTGATGCTAAAAGTGGGATTCCGTTGGATCTTGCATATGTGATTATTGAAGGCACTTCTCAAGGTGCTACTACTGATCACAACGGTTACTTCTCTATTATAACTGATAGGAGAAATATTAGTTTGAAAATATCAAGACTGGGGTATAGTGATGCAAATATTAAGGTACTGAATAACAAATCAGAAAATTTAAGAATAGAACTAGTGCCTGTTGATATTGAACTTAATACAGTGGTGGTAAAAGCAAACAAAGTCAAGTACAAAAACAAGAATAATCCTGCGGTTTCGCTCATTGACAGCGTAGTGGCTTACAGGGACAAAAATCGTGTTGAAAGTTTTGATTTTCTTCAATATGAGAAGTATGAAAAGATTCAGTTTGCTCTGAGTAATGTTTCTGAAGATTTTAAGAAGAGTCCTGTGATAAAGGATATAAGTTTTATTTTTGAAAATTCAGATACTACTAAACAAGCTGGTAAGGAAGTTCTGCCAATGTACATTAAGGAGACTTTGTATGATTATTATTACAGAAGAACTCCGAGAGCTGAAAATGTGGTTGTTAAGGCAGATAAAATGGCAAATTTTGAGGGATACCTTGACAATAATGGGATAACTGCCTATTTGAATCATCTTTATCAAGATATAGACATTTACAGTACTAATATATTTTTTCTTACAAACCAGTTTTTAAGTCCTATAGCAAATTCTGCTCCTCTATTTTACAGATACTATATTCAAGATACTTTAGATATAGACGGAACCAAATGCATCAAACTGTTTTTCTCTCCGAGAAATAAGACCGATATGCTTTTTCAGGGTTTTATGTATATCACTATGGATGGATCGTATGCTGTAAAGAGGATAGATATGGGTGTGAATAAAAATATAAATCTTAACTGGGTTAAGGATGTGAATATTGCACAGGAGTTTATGAGGACGGCTGATCAGGGCTGGGTAAAGACTCTTGATGAACTTTCGGTTGATTTTGGATTGAATCAGCGAGGGATGGGCATTTATGGGCAAAAGAGTGTATCCTACAGAAATTTTGTTATTAATTTACCTATTGATGATTCGAAATTCAAAAAGATTTTGCTCGTGGCTGACAGTATAAACAAAAGCGATGAATTTTGGCAGATGAACAGACACATTCAGCTTTCCAAGGCTGAAGAGGCTACTTACTCTAATCTGGACAGTATACAAAAAGTGCCATCTTTTAGAACTATGATGGATATTATGAGGCTTGCATTTGCGGGATTTCATGACTTTGGCAAGTTTGAAGTTGGTCCTGTAGGTACGTTTGTAAGTTACAATCCTATTGAGGGTCCAAGGATTAAATTTGGTGGAAGAACAACTCCGAAGTTGTTCAATAAGTTGATTTTTGATGGATATCTTGCGTATGGTTTTAAGGATGAGAAGTTCAAATATAATGTAGGTGCAGTGTATTCTCTTACAAGAAATACTGTTTATGATTTTCCAGTAAAGAGCTTGAGGGTTAATTATCAGGTTGATACTAAAGTTCCGGGACAGGAGCTTTATTATGTTCAGGAGGGGAATGCTCTTCTTTCCTTTAAAAGAGGTGTTGACGACAAACGTTTTTACAATAAAACTTTTAAGGCTGAATTTTTAGATGAGTTTGAAAATCATTTTTCATATTCCTTGGGTTATAACTATACAAGACAGTCTCCTGGCGGTGTTCTTGATTTCAAGCCCTTAGATATTTCAGAATTAAGTTTGAGACTCAGATATGCACCACATGAACAATTTTACCAGGGGAAACTTTTCAGGGAAATTGTACCGAGCAAATATCCGATCATTACATTTGACTATATAAACAGTTCCAAATTCTTAGGTGGAGACTATAATTATAATTCAGTCAAGTTAAATTTCTTTAAAATGTTTTATCCCGGAATTCTTGGTTATACTGCTGTCAGAATTGAAGGAGGGGCCGTATTCGGAGAAGTGCCTTATCCTTTGCTTCAAATTCATAATGCAAACCAGACATATTACTATCAGTCAATTGCCTATAACTTGATGAACTTTCTTGAATTTGTCTCAGACCGTTATGCTTCAATAAATATTGATCATTGTTTCAACGGCTTTATATTTAACAAGATTCCGATCATAAAGAATCTTCGTCTAAGAGAGGTTATTACACTCAAAGTTCTTTATGGAGGGTTGGGCAAAGATAATAATCCTGACTTTAACTCTTCTCTTATGAAATTTCCGGTAAATAAGGAAGGTGTTACAACAACTTTTCCTCTTGGCAATGAACCATATGTAGAGGTTGGCTGTGCGGTGGCAAATATTTTTAATTTCGTTAGGATAGACTTTATTCAGCGTGTGACATACCTCAACCACCCTAATGTGTCAAGAAGTGGTGTGCGAATAATGTTTAAATTTGACATTTGATTTTATTCAACAAGAAATTTAGCTAGTGTCTACTAAAAATTTAAGCTAAGTTGAA
>DOVA01000021.1 GCA_003520315.1 Rikenellaceae bacterium
TTATCGGCCGAAGAACATGGGGTGGAGTTGTAGGATATAGCGGTACAGTTCCTGTGGTAGATGGTGGATCTATTGTTACACCGTCATATGCCCCATTTGCAGCTGATGGAAGTGGCTGGATTATTGAAGGCAGAGGGGTTGAACCTGATATAGAGATATTTAATGACCCTTATAAGGAGTTTATGGGTGAGGATGAACAGCTTGAGAAGGCGATAGAGGTAATTAAGAAGCAGATGAAGGAGTATAACTACAAACCTGCAACAATTCCTCCATTTCCCGATAAAAATCCAAAATAATTTTTAATTGGTATTGTCGAATAAAATTTTTTATACATTTGCCCTTCAAAGACTGAATTACCGGAGATAAACTGATGAACCAATTTGCCAACAGTTGCTTATTCTTGATTAGTGGGCTTTTACAGAGTCACACTCCGGTGGTTTTTGCTAAAGAGGATCTATCTCTACTATCTGTTGTCAGCGGTGTCATATCAGTGATTACCTCTGTCATTACTATTTCTGTGATTATTCTAGTCATTAGCACGGGATAGGATCCTTTAAAGTGTAGAAGATATATTTAAATATAAATGAAGCTTGCTTTAACAGGATCCTGTAAAGCGAGCTTCATTTTTTTTTGCATAATTCAAACATTACAGTATGAAAAATTTAAGAAGCACTCTATCAACAACGGGAAGAAAAATGGCCGGAGCACGAAGTCTCTGGCGGGCAAACGGGATGAAAGAAGAACAATTCGGTATGCCGGTGATTGCAATTGTTAATTCATTCACACAATTTGTCCCCGGTCACCTACATCTTCACGAAGTTGGGCAGGAGATAAAGCAAATTATTGAAGCTGAAGGCTGTTTTGCTGCAGAATTCAACACTATAGCCATTGACGACGGGATAGCAATGGGACACGACGGCATGCTCTATTCGCTTCCTTCGAGGGATCTTATTGCTGACAGTGTGGAGTACATGTGTAATGCTCACAAGGTTGATGGAATGATCTGTATATCAAACTGTGACAAAATAACTCCTGGAATGGTAATGGCGGCTATGAGGTTAAATATTCCGTCTGTTTTTGTTTCTGGTGGTCCAATGGAGGCGGGTAGAATTGATGACAAAGATTATGATTTAATTGATGTGATGGTTAATGGTGCTGATGTTTCTTATCCTGAAGAGAAATTGGCGATACTTGAAAAAAATGCTTGTCCTACTTGTGGGTGTTGTTCGGGCATGTTTACTGCCAATTCTATGAATTGTCTGACTGAAGCTCTGGGACTGGCACTTCCTGGTAACGGAACACTTGTGGCCACTCACTCTTTGCGAAAGAATCTCTTTTCAAATGCTGCCAAACTTATAGTCAAAAACACTAAAGATTATTATTTCAATTTTAAAGAAGAGATATTGCCAAGAAACATTGCCACAAAGTCAGCCTTTATGAATGCTATGGCTCTGGATATTGCAATGGGTGGGTCGACTAACACTGTTCTTCATCTTCTTGCCATAGCCAATGAAGCGGAAGTAGATTTTAAAATGGAAGATATTGATTCTCTTTCAAGGATTGTACCTGTTATTTGTAAAGTAGCACCCAACAGCCATTATCATATGCAGGATATACACAGAGCAGGGGGTGTAATGAGAATTTTGGAAGAGTTGGCCTCTAAAGGTGTTTTGGACTTATCCGTTCATAGGGTGGACTGTGCAACTCTCGGAGAGGCAATTGAAAATAACAGTATCCTTAATCGGCAAGCTGATAAAAATGTGGTTAATTTTTATTTAGCGGCTCCCGGCATGAGACACAATTATAAGTTGGGTTCACAAAATAATTATTACGATAAACTTGATAAGGACTCAGTTAATGGTTGTATAAGAGATATAAAACACGCTTATTTGAGAGACGGAGGTCTGGCTGTCTTGAAGGGCAATCTTGCACCAAATGGATGTATTGTTAAAACTGCAGGTGTAGATGACTCTATTTTACAGTTTAGAGGAAGGGCAATTGTTTTCGAATCACAGGAGGAGGCCTCTGAGGGCATTTTGAGTGGCAAAGTTCATCCCGGTGATGTGGTGGTTATTCGTTATGAAGGTCCGAAAGGAGGGCCGGGAATGCAAGAAATGCTTTACCCTACCTCATATCTTAAATCCATGAAACTCGACAAAGAGTGTGCTCTTATAACTGACGGCAGATTTTCAGGTGGGACTTCCGGCCTTTCTATAGGACATGTTTCGCCTGAGGCAGCTGCAGGAGGGAATATTGCGCTTATAAAGGATGGGGATATGATAGTAATAGATATTTCTAAGAGATTGGTTTCGGTTGAACTTTCAGAGTCAGAAATAGAGAAAAGGCGTCACGAAATGCTCTCAAATGGTAATAATGCATTTTCTCCTCTTAATCGTGACAGGTATATAAGTAAGTCTCTAAAAGCTTATGCCATGCATGTTTCATCGGCAGATAGAGGCGGAGTAAGAGTAATTGATTAATTGTAAAGGAGCTATGAAAAATATTGTAAAAGGGTCTGAGGCTTTATTGCAGACACTTATTGAAGAGGGAGTTTCTACAATTTTTGGATATCCCGGGGGTACAATGATTCCTCTTTACGATGAACTTTATAATTTTAAGGGTAAGATCAACCATATTTTGGTAAGACACGAACAAGGAGCTGTTCATGCTGCTGAGGGTTATGCAAGAGCAACCGGCAAGGTGGGAGTTGCAATAGCTACTTCTGGTCCAGGAGCTACCAACCTGGTGACAGGAATAGTAGATGCCTATATGGATTCAACGCCTCTTGTATGCATTACTGCTCAGGTCAATCTGGATAAATTGGGAACAGATTTTTTTCAGGAGGCAGATATTGTCGGCATTACCATTCCCGCCACTAAATGGAGTTACCAAATAACTAAGGCTTCAGAAATTGTAGGGATTGTTTCCAAAGCTTTTTGTATTGCGTCTTCAGGCAGGCCGGGGCCTGTACTTGTAAGTATTACAAAAAATGCACTTGTAGATGATGTGGACTATCAATATGTTCGTTACACCTCTTCTCGTTTAAATAAACAATTCTTCAAGACAAAACTTGAAGTAGAGATTTCCGAAGCTGTTAGAATGATTAATAACGCTGAGAGGCCGATGATTATTGCAGGTCACGGCGTTATACTTTCAGGGGCGGAGAGAGAATTATTGGAATTGGCGGAAAGAGGTAATATCCCTGTTGTCTCAACACTTATGGGGCTTTCATCTGTATCGAGTAATCATCCTCTTTTCATGGGAATGGTGGGTATGCACGGCAATGTGGCGCCAAACAAAATGACTCAGGAGAGTGATCTCATAGTGGCAGCAGGTATGCGTTTCAGTGACAGAGTTACAGGCAATACAGAGAGATACGCTCCTAATGCAAAAATTATTCACATAGATATTGATAAAGCCGAATTCAACAAGAATGTCAAAGTTGCTCTTCCCTTGTGGGGTGATGCAAGGGAAATTTTAGGGAAAATAGCTCCGGAGGTTAAATTCAATGAAAGAAAAGAGTGGTTTTCCTTTATTAGTGAATATTTGGAGAAAGAGCGTAAAATGATAATTAATAAACTTATGAAGCACGATCCTAACGGCATGATAAGTATGGCTCAAGCTGTCGATTGCGTTGCCAGATTGTCCGGGGGAGATGCAGTTATCGTGACAGATGTGGGTCAAAATCAAATGTTTGGTGCAAGGTATTCAAAATTCAACGGCAAGAGAAGTTTTATTACCTCAGGAGGTTTGGGCACAATGGGTTATGGACTTCCGGCCTCCATTGGAGCAAAAATGGGTGTTCCTGACAAGGAAGTTGTACTTATTGCCGGTGATGGAGGGTTCCAAATGTCTATTCAGGAGCTTGGAACTATTCTTCAATCTCAAATTAAGATAAAAATCTTATTGTTAAATAATTCATATCTCGGAATGGTAAGACAATGGCAACAGCTTTTTTACGACAAACGATACTCGTTTACTGAACTGATAAATCCTGATTTCATGAAAATAGCTCAGGCATATAACATCGCTTCAAGAAAAATCGAACATTGTTCAGAGCTCGAAGAAGGAGTAAAGGACATGTTGTCAAGCGAAGGAAGTTTTCTTCTTGAAGTAGTAGTAAAGAGGGAAGAGAATGTTTTTCCCATGGTTCCTTCAGGAGCTTCATTAGACGAATCAATTTATAATGCAGATAACTAAATAATAACGATATGGAAAGAGAATACATCGTAGTAGCTAATGTTAATAATCAGATTTCTGTTTTGAACAGAATCACATCAGCTTATCTTAAGAGACATATTAATATAGAGAGTCTCAATGTGTCTGAGTCTTACATAAAAGGTGTAAGTACTGTAATGATTTCTGCAATAACAACTGCTGAAACAATAGAAAGAATAGTCAATCAGCTTGGAAATATTATAGATGTGCATTCTGTTGACTATTTCCAGAGAGAGGATATAATCTTCAAGGAACCGGCTCATTATAAGATATTAAAACACAACATTAATCAATAAACACAACTTAAATTAATTAGTAAAATGGCAAAGATGAATTTTGGGGGCGTTATGGAAAACGTCGTAACAAGGGATGAATTTCCACTTTCAAGAGCATTGGAAACACTCAAGGATGAGACAATCGCTGTAATAGGGTATGGAATTCAGGGTCCGGGGCAGTCTCTTAATCTTAGAGATAATGGCTTTAAGGTAATTGTTGGTCAAAGAAAAGGTTCGAAGAGTTGGGATAAAGCTGTTGCTGACGGTTGGGTGCCTGGAGAGTCGCTTTTTGAAATAGACGAAGCTTGCAATAGAGGTACAATCATTCAATACTTGCTCTCGGATGCGGGGCAGATAGAGCTTTGGCCGGTAGTGAAAAAATCTCTTACACCCGGAAAGGCACTCTATTTTTCACATGGATTTGGAATAACCTATAGTGATCGAACAGGCATTGTACCTCCTAAGGATGTGGATGTTATACTCGTAGCTCCTAAAGGTTCAGGAACATCTCTCAGGAGACTCTTTCTTGAAAAAAGAGGACTGAATTCAAGTTATGCAATTTATCAGGATGCAACAGGAAAGGCTTTTGAGAGGACAATTGCTCTTGGAGTTGGCATAGGTTCGGGTTATCTTTTCGAGACTACATTTAAAAAGGAGGTTTATTCTGATCTGACAGGTGAGAGAGGAACTCTTATGGGTGCAATTCAAGGTATTTTTGCAGCTCAATATCAAACGTTACGTGAGAACGGACATACTCCTTCTGAGGCATTTAACGAGACAGTTGAGGAACTCACTCAAAGCCTGATGCCACTTGTATCTGAAAATGGAATGGACTGGATGTATGCCAACTGTT
>DOVA01000136.1 GCA_003520315.1 Rikenellaceae bacterium
AGACCAGAAAGATTTTGACGGGATTAAGCTTATTGCTCATTGCAACGAGGGGCCGAAACATAATATTACTTCAGTTTTACCAAAAGGTTGCAAGTTTTTAATACTAATTGGACCTGAAGGCGATTTTTCTTCTGAAGAGGTTGTATTGGCTCTTGAAAACGGGTTTATTCCTGTATCCCTTGGTAATTCGAGATTAAGGACTGAAACCGCAGCACTTGCTGTTGTAATTGCTACATATCTTCTTACTTCAGAGTTTTAGGCTACTTTCTTATTATCTGCACCTCTCCTCCAAGTCCAAGTTTAATGATTGAAGATGGTTTTCCTGTCGAGTCGGCTTCAAAAACAGGATCTGCTACCCAATCTGCTGCAGATTTAATGTATTCTGAAATATTTATGAAATTAGCAGGAGCCTTTTCACCGGAGATGTTGGCGGATGTTGAAATGAGAGGTCTGTTGAACCTGTGAATGATCTGAAGACAGAAATTGTGATGGGGGATTCTAATCCCAACTGTATTATCTTCTGCTATTGCATTTTTCGCCAGTCCAATGGCTCCAGGATAGATAATTGTCAGTGGTTGGTCGGCAATTTCAATAAGCTGCAGTGCAACTTGAGGTATCTCTTTAATATATCTGCATAACATATCTTCTCCATCAACAAGGATAATAAGACTTTTATTGTCTTCTCTTTTTTTGATTTTGTAGATTCTTTCTACAGCCACAGCATTTGTAGCATCACAGCCCAGACCCCATACTGTGTCAGTTGGATAGAGGATTACCCCACCATCTTTAAGTATCTTTACAGCTTGTTCAATTGCATTTTTAGTATCTATCATGGTATGATTATTCCTGAGAATACGGGATAATGATCTGAATATGGTACTTTTTGAGTTATGTGGCTCATGCTCCAGAATGTTTCAGGATAGAGTATGTAATCAATTCTGAGCATTGGCCAAAGATATGAATAAGTAGCACTAAAGCCTCTTCCACTCTCACGAAAACTGTCTTTCATACCTTTCATTAGAATGTGATATGTATAGGACATGGGGGTGTCGTTGAAATCTCCACATATAATTGCAGGATATTCGCTTTTAGACATATGAACAGCAATTGAATCTACCTGTTTGCCTCTTTTTTTAAATGCACTTGCAACTCTTTCATGGACATTAAGAATCTCTTCTGATACTTTTTGACTGTTGCTCATTCTTTTGACTAACGTGGTAAATGAGATTGAATGTGACTCAAGATGAGTATTATAGATCCTTATCATTTTACCAAAGAAATCAATATCTGAAAAGATGCAAAGATTGGTACTGCCTTTGAAAGTAATCTTGTCTCCTGAAACAATCGGGAATTTACTAATTGTAAGATTACCGAACATCCCTCCATCGCTGTATCTGAAAAAATGCCACTGTATATAAGGATATTGATGAAACAAATCTCTTATAACCGAGGTGTCTTTGGCATAAAATTCCTGGAAACAGACAATTGAAGGTCGTTCTTCTCCAATATATCTGGCAACTCTGTTAAGTTGGTCAAGTCGTGAAATTCCTGATTCTTGAGCAAACAGGCCAACGTTGTAAGTGCATATATTCAGTGCGTTCCCCTTTTCTCCTTCGTTTGGCTTGCCAAATTTTACAAAAAGATCGGCAAATAAAATGGAAGGGATAAGCATTAAAAAAGTAACCCAGGCCACAGAGCGTCTTCTGATGAGAGCGATTACGAGAATAATAATATTTAAAAAAACAATTGGAATAAAATATAATCCAAAAAAAAGTGGGATTACTGAATCGACAGGATTTATATAAATTGAGATATATGAAAGTCCGAGCGCTGCTGCAGCAACAAACAGCAATATCCTGAAAGATATTGATATCGGCCACAGTGATCTCTTTTTTCCTTTTTTTCTCTTACGCATTAGAAATACATCTTATTGTGTTTTTTCCAATATAAAATCAGAAAGTATCCAAATATCATACCTCCTAAATGTGCAAAATGAGCTACATTTCCTCCGGTGTTTGATATTCCAAAGAAAAGTTCAATGGCGCCAAAAATCAGCACAAACCATTTTGCTTTTAGAGCAATTGGAGGAAAAAGAAGTTGGAGCACGTTGTTAGGGAATAGCATTCCGTAAGCAAGTAATACCCCGTAAATTGCTCCTGAAGCTCCAACAGTAGGTGTGGAAATTAATATTCTGTATTTCTCTGCAGCAACTATACTGCCGGCTTCTGCTGCTTGCAGAAGAGAAGTTGCGTCAAAATAAAGAACCAGGGAGTGAAGAAAGGCTGCTCCCAAGCCTGTTATCATATAGTAAAGGAAAAATTTCTTGCTGCCCCAAACCTGTTCAAGTATCACACCGAAGAAAATAAGAGAGTACATATTGAAAAAGAGATGGATAAAACCACCATGCATGAACATATGTGTAATAAGCTGGTATGGTTTGAACAGTGGAGAACCAAAATAGAAAAGTGAAAACTTTTCATACATGAAGTTACCTGTAAATGCTGTAATAACCAACATAAGAGTATTGATTATTACAAGATTTTTGATAACAGGTGTCATGCCTCCAAGGAATCCGGTTCCTCTTCCTGTATTGTAGTACATATTTTTATTATATAAAACGTTTATCTATTTCTTCAAGTGTTATTATTGTTGAACAAGGTTTACCAGACGGGGTAAAAGAAGGTTCCCTGCATGCAAACAATGTGTCGATTAACAATTGAGCCTGTTGATTGTTCATTGAATCTTTGCCGCAAAGAGCTGCTGATAGTGCCAGAGTAGCTGCATATTTCTGTCTTGCATCTTCAAGTTGGCTATTCCCCAGCTCTGTCAAGTCATATACGAGTTGATCTATCAGAGCCAAAAGGTCGTCTGTAGAGTCAGAAATATTTTCAGGCAATCCCATCACTTCAACAACGTTTCTAGGAGAGCCATCCTCTTTTGGCCGTATGTCAAATCCGAGACTTTGCAAAATTCCCGCATTTTCCAAAATTATGTTATATGTGTTTTCATCTAGTTCAATAGATTTTGGGAATAAAGTCCGTATTGAAATTGTGGAAAAGTTGTTAAGAGAGTCGAGATACTTTTCGTAAAAAATTCTTTCCCTGGCTCTTTTAATATTAATAATCAACAAACCCGACTTAATAGCTGTAATTATGTATCTTCCTGCAACTTGGACAGTGGGTCTTTCAAGTCTTGCCGTTTCTCCTACAAAAGGTTCCATTAGTTCTCTCTTATATTGAAAAGTTTCTTCAAATGGATTGAAAAGAGGATCAAAGTTGATTTTTGGAGGGGGAGCATAATAATTGTAATTTACAGCAGGGATTTCAGGTGCGCCTTCTATATCAAAATCTATGCTCGGCATTAAAGAATTTCGCCCTAGTGATTCTCTTACTACTGCATGAAGCATGTCGTAAATTGCAAATTCATCTTCAAATTTCACCTCTGTCTTGGAAGGATGAATATTAACGTCTATTCTTTCGGGATCAATTTCTAAAAAAATAAAAAATGAAGGGATAGTCTCTTCTTTGATCAGATTTTCATAGGCTTTGACAACAGCTTTCTGAAAATAAGGGGATCTGAAATATCTGTTATTTACAAAGAAATACTGATTCCCGGGAGTCTTTCTCGAATCTTCGGGTTTTCCTGTAAAACCACTTATTTTGACAATTGGACTTTCGAGATGGATGTGTACTAACTCTTTGCCCATCTCTTTTCCTGCTATGTCAAGAATTCTTTTTTTAAGGTTGGCAGGGGATAGGTGGAATATTTCAATGTCATTATGTACGAGCCTGAGAGAAAGATCGGGTCTTGTGAATGCTACTCTTGAAAATTCCTGGACTATTTGACGGAATTCGGTTGCATCGGATTTTAGAAATTTCCTTCTTGCCGGAACATTGTAAAAGAGATTTCTTACAATAAAATTACTTCCTTTTGGTGTAGAGATTTCTCTTTCTGATATTAGTGAAGATTCGGCAAATTTAATTTCACACCCTATTTCGTCTGATTCCCTCCTTGTTCTCAAGGTGACTTCAGAAACAGCTGCCACAGAGGCAAGTGCTTCACCTCTGAATCCATATGTATTTAAATGATTGAGATCTTCAATGGTTTCAATTTTGGATGTGGCATGCCTTTGAAAGGCTATCTTAGCTTCTTCACGCGACATTCCTGAACCATTGTCGGTGACTTGAATAAGAGTCCGCCCTGAATCCTTGATAATAACTTGGATAGAATCTGCTCCGGCATCCACTGCGTTCTCAAGCATCTCCTTAACTACAGAAGCAGGCCTTTGAACTACCTCTCCAGCAGCGATGAGATTTGTAATGTGGCCGGGAAGAATGTGTATCATTATTTGGAAGAGGTAAGTATAAACCCTAATCCATCTGCCAAATAAAATGCTATTGCAAACAATATGACAAGAGAAATCAAAATAATCAATCTTGTAGCAAGCACTTTCCCTGGAGCCTTTTTGTTTTTATAAACATCATTACGCATATGAGTGCGAATGTACTTGCCTGGTATATACTTGCCATCCTTGCTCTTTCCCTTTTCTTCGTTCAGCTGTGCATATCTTTCTTCCATCGCCTCTTTTTTAGGGTCGTAGTATTGAGGTTCATAGTGAAATACCTTATGTGATGTAGGTCTAAAAAAGTTAAAAGAAAAGCCCATGTTAAATATTCTCCTTTAATGAAGGTTTCGACTGCAAAGATAACAATTTAAGTAGGAAAATTATTATATCTTTACATTATGGCTGTGAGAATTGGAAATGGATTTGACGTTCATCGCCTGAATAACGGACTTCCATTGTGAATTTGCGGTGTCAGGATTGAACATTCAAAGGGATGTATTGCTCATTCAGATGGCGATACTCCTATTCATGCTCTTTGTGACGCGTTGTTAGGCTCTCTTGCTCTTGGCGATATAGGCAAATATTTTCCTGACACTTCTGACGAATTTAAGAATATTGACAGCAAGATATTGCTCCACAGAGTATATGAAATGGTCAAAACTTCTGGATACTCGCTGGTTAATGCCGATATTACAATTCTTTTACAACGGCCCAAGTTGGCAAATTACATTTCTCTTATGAGAGAGACTCTGGCAGGAGTTATGGAGATCGATTCTTCCATCATTTCCATCAAGGCAACTACAACTGAAGAGTTGGGATTTATTGGCAAGGAAGAGGGAATTGCAGCTTTTGCATCGGTAATTGTTGAAAAATTGGTTTAACACTATTTTTTGAACAATTTGTATCGTCATTTTTTTGTATTACTTTTGCACCTCAATTGAGCGGCGCGATAGCTCAGCCGGTTAGAGCGCATGATTCATAATCATGAGGTCCCCAGTTCAATCCTGGGTCGCGCTACTTAAAAATCAAGCACTTACAAGTTAGTTCTGTAAGTGCTTTTTGTTTTTCGCACATGTTTCGCAAATGAAATTGAGAATTTCCCAAACTAAAAGATTAGAGATAATATAAAAATTTATTTTAAACCCTCTTGAAATATCCCCTGTACTTTCATTGCCCATATCTGGCCTGGAATTACTAACTTAGTTGGGACACAGGGTTAAGCACATAAGTTTATTTTTGTGTATTATGAGAAAACAACGTATGCATTTTGAAAAGCGTTTAAATGATGCTGAGATAGAACGCGATATATTAAAAAAAGCTTTAGGCATCATCTCCAAGAGCGGTCGTTGATCTTTCAGTTTATCAAAGACTACAACTCGAAGCGATGGACGATTGAGGTGATGTGCAGAGTTCTGAATGTATCCAAAAGCTCCTATTATCGTTGGTTTAAAGAGCCTGTGAGCAAGCGCAAACAGAATTATGAGGTAGCCCCAAACCTTCTCAATAGGGTTTTTATACATGAAGAGCCTGTTAAAGCTTGTGTGTCTGACCTGACATATATCTCTTGTCTGGATGGATTCCTTTATCTGACTTGTGTTTTGGATCTTTTTGACTGTAAACTCATTGGTTGGTCGATGAGTGATAATATGAGTGCATCTAAAACAGTTATCCCGGCTATAAGGATGGCCAATAGGAACAGGGCTTTTCCTAAAAATATGATTTTTCATTCTGACAGGGGTTCTCAATATGCCTGCAAGCAAACAGTCAATATCTTGAAATCTCTTAATGCTAAGCAGAGCATGAGTCGTAAAGGTAATTGCTGGGATA
>DOVA01000214.1 GCA_003520315.1 Rikenellaceae bacterium
CCTTGCAGTGCAGAAAACGAGGAGCAGGTAATTGCAACTGCTTTAGGGCTAAAAGAAATCGGGATTCAAGTTTTCAGAGCCGGCCTCTGGAAACCTCGCTCCAAACCTGGATCATTTGAGGGAGCAGGCAATGCTGGCTTACAGTGGTTATCAAGAGTCAAGAAAGAAACAGGGTTGCTTACTTGTGTGGAGGTTGCTAACTCTTCTCATGTTAAAGCATCTCTTAAAGCCGGCATTGATATGATCTGGATTGGCGCAAGAACAAGCGCAAATCCTTTTGCCGTTCAGGAGATAGCCGATACACTGAAAGGTTGTGATATCCCGGTACTTGTTAAAAATCCGGTTAACCCCGATGTGGATTTATGGATAGGAGCAATCGAGAGATTTCAAAACAGTGGGATAAGTTGCATATATGCAGTACACAGAGGATTCAGCACTTATGAGAGAGGACTTTACAGGAATATTCCTCAATGGTATATTCCAATTGAACTCAAACGCAGACTTCCGGATGTTCCGATGCTATGCGACCCAAGCCACATAGCAGGCAGGCGTGACCTTATACTTCAAATAGCCCAGCAATCTATGGATCTGGGTTTTGACGGACTGATGATAGAATCGCACATAGACCCAGATTCTGCATTGAGCGATAAGGAACAACAAGTCACTCCGTCAGAATTAAAGACAATACTCTCATCCATTATAATCAGAGATTATGAAGGAATCCCTGAATTATTGAAAGAGCTACGAAGAGAGATTGATGAGATAGATGACAGACTTTTAACATTGATTTCGAGAAGGATGCAGGTTGCCAGAGAGATAGGGAGGTGCAAGAAAAGCAACAAGATCCAGATCTTACAGCCGACGCGCTACGAACGCCTTGTAACCCAGAAGGTATCAAGTGCAGAATTTCTGCAGTTAGATCCTGATTTTATCAAAAGGGTACTTGAGGCAATACATGAAGAGTCAGTCAGGCAACAGTTGTCAATTACAAACAGTAGCGAGGAAATTTAAATTGACAGTATCTGTTTTTTTGTAAATTTACAAAATATTCATAACCTAATAAACTCGACAACATGAGGGAACTACTTAAAATTTTTGGTGTTGCCCTGCTTTTTCTCTCCACCTGCATCTCCTGTAAGCAAAATGTCAAGGAAAATCCATATAAACTGGACATTGTTGACACAAAAGAGGCTTATCTCGAAAGTATAAAAGTTGACAGCACAAATGTGTTTGTAGATTTACAAAAGTACATACCCGGTATTGTGTTAGATATCAGATATGCTGACACCAATAATTTCACTAAAACAAAAATTTATACTCAGCCAAGGGCTTTCTTGAGAAAACCTGCTGCCGACTCACTCCTGAAAATACAACAAATCTTGGCTGAAAAAGGACTCGGTCTTAAAATTTATGATGCATACAGACCTTATGCCGCAACACTCTATTTTTACGAAGTATACCCAGACACCACATTTGTCGCAGCTCCATGGAAAGGGTCAATTCATAACAGAGGGTGCGCAGTGGATCTTTCAATTTCCAACCTTGAAAACGGTTCTGAATTGAAAATGCCGACACCATTTGACAGCTTCACAGAACAAGCTTCGCATAATTATAACGACCTTGACTCTACTGCTCTGGCAAACAGAGCACTTCTAAAAGATGTAACGTTGAGTCACGGCTTCACACTTTACAATGCCGAATGGTGGCATTACAATCTAAAACAAAGGGACAATTACAAGCTGATGAATCTCTCTTTCGAGGAACTTGATGCAATTAAATAATTCTATCATTATAATTGAACAATGAACAGATCAAACAAAAAAATCATTCTGCTGCTTCTGTTTACTATTTTTCTATCAGTCAGCATAAATGCACAGGAGGTCATTAATCAATCTTCAGCTGAGACGTGGAATTCTAATAAGGTTACCTTTCCATCTTACATAACAACTCATCGTGAAAACCTTATTTTGCCAAAAATCAAAGGATATGAGGTTATTTCCTGCGACTTTCATGTACACACCGTTTTTTCTGACGGCCTTATGTGGCCTACTTTCAGAGTTCTTGAAGCCTGGAAACAGGGTCTTGACTGCTTTGCTATGACAGATCACGTTGAGTACAGACCACACAGAGAGAATCTTAAGGCAGATCTGAACACGTCTTACGATCTGGCAAAAGAAGATGCTGACCAAGTTGGACTTGTGTTGATAAAAGGTGCTGAAATAACCCGTAAACCCAAAAATTGGGGACATTTTAATGCTCTTTTTATCAAAGATGCCAATCTTCTAGAGGTTGAAGATACTAAAGAGGCATTGCTTGCAGCAAAAAAACAAAATGCTTTTATCATATGGAATCACCCTGGATGGTCTTTAGACAGTACTCTCATAAATCCGTTTGTCGGGGAAATGTTCAAGGAGAAAATAATAAACGGTATTGAAGTCTATAATAATTGTGAATTTTATCCTAAAGCCATGGCATGGGCAATTGATAAACATCTTGCAATTATTGCCGCAACGGATGTCCACGGAACAGTTGAACAAGGCACACTCAAACAAGATGCAAATCAGAGACCTATGACACTTGTCCTGGCTAAAGAACACAGTTTAAATGGCATCAGAGAGGCACTTGAGGCCGGAAGAACAATGGCGTTTTTTCAAGGGTACATTGCCGCCAGGGAAGAGATTGCCATATGGCTTACAGAAGAATATCTGAGCGTCAAAAAGATATATAGCAATGAAAAAAATGATTTTTACACATTGACTAACAGTTCTTCTGTACCGTTTAAAATATTATTTAACAATAAGAGATATGTGTTACCTGCCCTCTCAACAATCTCTTTCAACGTGCCTAAAGGGGTATCAAAGATTGCAGTTAAATTTGAGAATATTATTATCTATGAAAATAAAGTTTTGGCACATGATTTGTTATTACAATAGACGTGAAGTTTTTTCATAGGTTAAGTTTTAGGTTAAGTGTAAAATGAAAGAGGGTGTCTGGCAAACAGGCGTCCTTTTTCATTTTACAAACCAAACTCTAAACAAAATTGCATTTTCAATAATTTGTTGTACATTTGCACGCCTTTTCTCGAGAAGATTAGGAAGTTAAACAATAATAACTTAAAAAACACAGTATTATGGCTGTAAAAATTCGTCTTGCCAGACATGGCAAAAAAAACTTTTCTTATTTTCATATTGTTGTAGCTGACAGTCGTTCACC
>DOVA01000240.1 GCA_003520315.1 Rikenellaceae bacterium
ACTTTGACGGAGATCAGATGGCTGTTCACGTACCGCTTTCAAATGAAGCAAAAGCAGAAGCAATTATACTTATGCTTGCTTCAAATAACATACTTTCTCCTGCAAGTGGTGAACCGGTTTCTACTCCGTCGCAGGATATGGTTCTGGGTATTTACTATCTGACTTCTGAAAGAATAAAATCGACAGGCAAAGAGAAATATTATCCCGAACCGGAAATTGCTTTGAGAGATTTTGATTACGGGTTTATCAGTCTGCATACTCCTATAAAAGTAAAAATAGACGATAAGGTAATAAAAACAACTGCAGGAAGAATTATTTTTAACGAAGCTCTTCCCAAAGATTATAAATTCATAAACAAAGATGTTTCCAAAAAAGAACTTATTTCAATTTTGTCAGATTGCATAACAAAATATCCCAATCATGTGATAGTTGAAATACTTGACACAATAAAAGCACTCGGATTCAGATATTCGACAATATCCGGATTGACAATAGGTATCGGAGATATCATTGTTCCTCCGAAGAAAAAGGAAATATTGAAAGCTGCTGAAGAGAAAATAGACAAAGTAGAGCAGTATTACCAGCAGGGAATGATAACTGATGATGAAAGACATGACAGGGTAATCCAGATATGGTCACAGACAAACGAGGATGTTGCGGCTGCGATGGAGAAAAACTTTGACAAGTTCAATCCCATATATATGATGGCGACATCAGGCGCAAGAGGTAACATAAAACAGTTAAGACAGCTTGCAGGCATGAGGGGGCTTGTTGCAAACGCAAGAGGAGACATTATTGACAGACCTATAAAATCCAATTTCCGTGAAGGACTGACAGTTCTCGAATACTTCCTGTCGACTCACGGAGCAAGGCAGGGTCTTGCAGATACAGCACTCAGGACTGCTGACTCCGGCTATCTTACAAGAAGGCTTGTTGATGTAGCACAGGATGGTATGGTAAGAATAAATGACTGCGGTACCGATGAGGGGATAGATCTTTTTGTACTTACTCTTGAAGGTGAAGAAAACCCGAACCTTATCGGCAGACTCTGTCAGATAGAAATTGCAGATCCGGCAACAGGTGAAATTATTCTTAATAAAGATGAAGAAATTACGAAAGAGCATATTGACAGACTTGTACATGCAAATATCAATACAGTAAATGTAAGGTCAGTTTTGACTTGCGAGGCAGAACAGGGAGTCTGCCAGAAATGTTATGGAAGAAATCTTTCCACTAACAATATAGTCGATATCGGAGAAGCAGTAGGAACTATTGCCGCACAGTCAATAGGTGAACCCGGCACCCAACTTACAATGCGTACATTCCATACCGGAGGAGTTGCTTCAACTGTAATCCAGAGATCAATCAAGTCTCCGGTAAAAGGAAAACTTGTTCTTGACAAAGAGATACTTGAACTTCTCAAACTTAAAAAAGAGGATTTTTCAGCTGAAGGGAAAGATGACATTATCGAGGTAAATATCGAGCATATACCTCACAAGATTACTTTTAAAGTAAAGATGGAAGAAGATCCCGAAAGCGGAAAGAAATCCTCACAACTTATTGATGTTATTATACCGAGAGGAGAAGTCCTTCAGTTAAATAGAAATATAAATGTTGAAAGAGATCAGGTATTTGCAAAACTTATATCTACTGCAAAGAAGAAGAGATATGTACACAAACACGAGAAGACATTTGAAGGTATAGATATTACTTCAGGTCTTCCGAGGGTAGTGGAATTATTTGAAGCAAGAAAGCCTAAAGAGCATTCAATAATGTCTGAAATATCCGGAAACATCAAAGTCGAGGAACTTGATTCGAGAATGCTCAGTCTTACGATTACCAGTCCTGGTGGTAATGAAGAAAGGATTTATGAAGTTTCTGCAAGGTCAAAAGTAAGATTTAATGACGGTGATTTTGTACAGGCAGGAGAACAGATAACCGAGGGTCCCAAGAACCCACATGATATTTTAAAACTGAACGGGATAAAAGCATGTGCACAGTATCTTGTTAAAGAAATACAGAATGTATACAAATCACAGGGTGTTGAAATAAATGACAAACATATTGAGATAATTGTAAGGCAGATGCTCAAGAAAGTTACAATACTTGAATCTGGAGACAGTTATTTTCTTCCCGGGCAACTTGTTGATCGTCTTGTATTTGAAAAGGAAAATAAAAGACTTGCCGAAGAAGGCAAGAGACCGGCAGTTGCAAAACAGAATCTTATGGGTATTACAAAGGCTTCTCTTGCAACAGATAGTTTCCTTTCAGCTGCTTCATTCCAGGAAACTACAAGAGTGCTTACTGATGCAGCTATAGAGAATAAAACGGATTACCTGATAGGTCTTAAAGAAAATGTAATAATTGGAAAGAATATCCCTGCAGGTACCGGCATGACAAGATACAGAACAGTAGAACTTGAGTACCCGGGATATGAGGTTGAAGAAACAACAGAGATTGATGTGGAAACAGCTATTTCTGAAGAAGATAATATCGAACTTGATATATGATGTCAGGTGAAATAGTAATATAGTTTTAAGATTAATTTGTTGACATTTTAATCTTAAAATGCTAATCTTTTTGCTTGCGCTCTGAAGATGGGTGCCTGTTTCTTAGATTTTACATATAGAATTTACTATTAATTACCGTATTATTTAAAATAAAAATTTATTAATTTTATTGTTACATTGATTATAAAAAAAGAGGTTAGAAGGTAGAATATATGCCTACTATTAATCAGTTGGTCAGAAA
>DOVA01000208.1 GCA_003520315.1 Rikenellaceae bacterium
CATCCATGCTCCACTGTTTTTGCCTTCACGAGGGAAGTAATCTACATAGAGTAAAGACAAGAACTTTCCGTCAGCGTCAAAAACTTCAAATACTTTTACATCAGGATGGTAAACAGGAAGAGATTTGTTTTGGACAAATTTCAGTCCGTAAAGAGAATCAGCCAGACTGAAAACTGCTTTTTCAACATTTTCAAGCTTGAAATATGGTTTTAAAAGTTCATCATTGATTGAGAACTTTTCATGTTTATATTTTTCAGAATAGTAACTGAAATCCCACGGCATTAACTTGCCTTTGAATCCATTGGCATCTGCATAGGCTTGAATATTCGCCAGATCTTTTCTTGCATAAGGAAGTGACTTGTCAAGTAGATCTGACAGAAATTTATTAACTGTTTCGGGATTCTTAGCCATGTTGTCAGATAGAATATATTCTGCATGATTTTTAAAACCGAGCAGTTTTGCTCGTTTCGCTCTCAGACCAACAATTTTTTTGATTATTTCCTGATTGTCAAATTCATCACCAAATGCTTTTCTATTTGATGCTTTCCATAATTTTTCCTTAAGTTCCCTATTCTCACTATATTGAAGAAATGGGCCATAGCTTGGATATTGAAGGGTATAAACCCAACCTTCTAAAGAACGACTTTTAGCTTCTGAAGCGCCTATTTCTTTAACGAACTCAGGTAAACCCACAAGTTGGGAACTGTCAGTAATGTGTAAGAAAAACTTATTTGTTGCTCCCAGAACATTCTGATCGAATTTTTGACTCAACTGCGCCAGTTCATTATCAATTTTTTTAAGTTCTGCCTTCTGTTTGGGATTTAAATTTGCTCCATTTCTTGTGAAACTCTTGTAAGTCTCTTCAAGTAAACGTTTCTGCTCCTGATTAAGTTGCAGGGAATCCTTAGCTGAGTATACACTTTTTATTCTGTTAAACAGCTTTTCATTGAGCATGATATCGTTGCCAAAGTCAGAGAGCATGGGAGAGACTTCAAGCGCAACCTTCTGCATGGATGAGTCTGTATTTGAACCGTTTAAAGCAAAGAAAATGGATGCAATATTACTCAGGTTGCGGCTTGCAAATTCGAGAGCTTCAACAGTATTTGCAAATGTTGGAGCGTCAGGATTGTTAATAATTGAATCTATCCTTGCCTTTGAAGCAGTAATAGCTGCCTCAAAAGCAGGTTTGAAATGAAATGTTTTAATTTTATCGAAAGCAGGAGCACCATATTGGTTGTTCGATGTTAACAACAATGGGTTTTCTGTCATTTTACGGTCACATGATTGAAGAATAATAAGGGCGATCAAGACGATTACTGTGCCAAGCTTAGTCATACTTTATTGAATTTGGATTACGAGATATTTAGTCTGTTCCCAAAAAGCCTTTGGATCGGTAATTTTAAGAACAAGCATTCCGGCTTCATCCTCTTCAATAGAATATGTTCCTGTCGGGTGTAATGACATAACTTTTGCTTTAGTTGCATTTAACTTGATCTCTCTGAGTTCCCTGATGTCGATTTTCACAAATGCTGATTGCTCTGCTTGATAAGAAATCTTGGCTGATCTGAACAAACCGCCTTTTGACATTACGTTGGCTGCAATAAGGTCTGCCTTTGTACCAACAATATAATATCCGGTGTTTATTTGAGCTTCTTGTGATGAGATAGTCTCTTTCTGAGAGGAACTTTCTGCACTCAGGCTGGAAACGTCGTTTTTGAGTGTTTCAACAGTCTCTTCGAGTGAGGAAATCTGTTGTGTCTTGACTTTTATCTGATTTTCCTTCTCTTCCAGTTGTCTTCCGAGATCAGCTATAAGTTCTGATTTAGCATTAAGTTCTGCTTCGAGAGCATTAAGCCTTTTCATAAATTGAGCAGACTGGATTCTGCTGTCATTTTTTAGCTTTTCAATTTGTTTTTTGTAATTCTTAATTGCTTCTCCAATGGCTGTGACGTCTGACATCAAACGATCTCTGGAACTTGCATTAACTTCAGCTCCTCCTTTTTGAGACTGCAATACAAGTATATTTTCAGCTTCCCTTATAGATTTAAGTCCATTTTCAACCTCATTGAGAGTAGAAAATACTTCTTCAAACTCGGCACTTTTAGTGGCAGTTAATGTGGATAATGAATCCATTTGAGCCTGCAGGGCTTTATACTTTTTTGAGCTCTCCACGCAGGATGACAGAGAGATGGCGAAAAAAGTTATTAATAAGACTGTGAGTAATTTTTTCATGGCTTTATTTATTAAAGAAATTTTCAAATTTTGTTAAATTTTTATGTTTCAAAAATAGCTATAATTTTGATAGATTGTTAACTATTGGACATTTTTGTGATCTTAATCATATTACGTGATTTTATTATAAAGCCTATGTCATAACACACAAAACATGTCTCTCCTGAAGGGTTTATTTGAATTGATGTGAAATGCGTTAAATCCACTCCTTCATCAATAGCTTGATTAATATCGATAAAGACTTCGTCTTCGGAAATAAATTTGTTGAATATGCGATTATTACGGAGAAGAATTCTGTTTACTTCAGCTATTCTGATAAGCTCAGTTTTCCTTTTTTTATTGTGAAAAGAGTTTCTACACATATCAGAACAAAATTTCTTATCGCTTCTTCCTCGTAACTCCTTTCCACATTCCTTACAAATTCCCATATCATTTAATCATAATTGTGAAGAATTCAAATGTATTGATAATAAAACATCAAAAAGTATATAATCGCCAAAAATTACGTTGATTTCTAATATTTGTTTGATTTTAAAAATTGATAAAAATAATATAATTGATGAAGTAGTTAGATTAAACGTATATAAACGTTTATAAGTCATTTAAGATATTTTTTTTGCTTTTATTTGTCTCGATTTTAATTTATAAAAATTACAAGATGGAAAACTGGGTAAATAAGGTGGAGTTAAGAGGAAATGTCGGCTTTGACCCAAAGCTGATTTCACTTGAGGATGGAGGATCATTTATAAGATTTTCACTGGCAACTAATGAGACGTTTAAGAACAGAAAAGGCGAATTGCATGAGGAGACAGTCTGGCACAACATTATTGCATGGAATGGCAAAAACATACCTGACTTTTCTCAAATTAAAAAAGGCAGTTACTTGCATGTTACCGGAAGAATTAAGTCGGTTCAGTACCAGACAAAAAGCGGCACTGAAAGACATACCTATGAAATTATTGCAGTAAGTATCAAGCTTCTCGATAGGGAAAGCCTCGAATAAAAATATTATTGTAATTTTACGGCATTAATCGACCGTAAAATGAGGGATTTTACTATTTATAACACTCTTTCCAGAAAAAAAGAAAAGTTTGAGACTATTCATCCTCAAATGGTAGGCATATATGTTTGTGGTCCTACTGTATATGGAGATGCACATCTTGGACATGCAAGGCCTGCTGTAACGTATGATGTTCTGGTTAGGCTTTTCAGGCATCTAGGTTACAAGGTCAGATATGTAAGGAACATTACAGATGTTGGTCACCTTGAGAGCGATGCAGACGAAGGAGATGATAAAATCTTAAAAAAAGCAAAGCTGGAACAACTGGAGCCAATGGAGATAGTACAGAGGTACACAAATCGCTTTCATGAATGTATGAGATTGCTAAATACACTTCCTCCTGATATTGAACCGAGAGCCTCAGGACATATTATCGAACAGATTGCGCTTGTGAAAACTATTCTTGATAATGGCTTTGCATACGAGAGTCGTGGTTCGGTCTATTTTGACGTTGAGAAATATAATAAAAAGTTTAAATATGGAGTATTATCCGGCAGACAGCTTGAGGACCTTCAATCAAATTCAAGAAGTCTCGACGGACAGGATGATAAAAGGTCTCCATATGATTTTGCTTTATGGAAAAAGGCTTCGCCTGAGCACATAATGAGATGGCCTTCACCTTGGGGCGAAGGATTCCCGGGGTGGCATCTTGAATGTTCTGCAATGAGTGCAAAATATCTGGGTGAAGAGTTTGATATTCACGG
>DOVA01000104.1 GCA_003520315.1 Rikenellaceae bacterium
TATTAGAAAAAACCGGTGTTGTCAATGGGAGTTCGGTTGTTCCCTCAGCATTATTGTCAGATTCAAGTCCATTGGATGATGATTTGTCTGCAATCCTCGGATTACGGACAACCAGTCCAAACTGAATTCTCCCTCTATAGCCATTGTCTGAATCAAAATCGTCATCCCATCCATGATAAGCTATCAGATACTTGGCATCTACTGTACCACCGAACCACTCGTATGAATCGTCATTTGAATAGGACACTTGAATATGATCCATTCTGGTGCCACGACCGACTGAACCAAGAGTCAATCCGTTAATTTCCTGGTCAGTCTTAAACGGATACCCTGCAAACTCAATTCTTACATAGGACATAACTCCTGAATTGTCATCATCATTATCTCCTCCATGACTTGAACGAGGTCCTCCTTCAATAATCATTTCTCTTTTGTTGTTTGTGGCCTTACCACATATAATAACTCCTCCCCAGTCTCCAGGTTTTCTGGATCCTGCAGATTGGTTGGAAGTAAAGACAATTGGCTCGTTTTTAGTGCCTTCTGCTATCAATTTTCCTCCTCTTTCAATTATTAGTGCAGCTTTAGTATCTTTATCTCCTTTAATTACAGTACCAGGCTCTATCGTCAAAGTAACGCCATCGATCACATAAACCCAACCCTTGAGAATATAAGTTCCCTTTTTAAGGGTATAAGAACTCTTAATTTCAAACTCCTGATCTCCACTACCAATTTGGTTACCATTAAATAAAACACTGTCAGCTACTTCTTCCTCACTTCCTGGGTTGTCGTCTTTTGAACATGATGGCATTAGTGACCATAACGCAATCATTGAGATTGCAATAAATAAATTTTTTAATTTTTTTCTCATATTTATAAAATTATTAGAAAGTTATCTGTAAACCTATATATATATCCGTTCCCGGCCTGAAACTTTTGCTTACCTGTTTCCTCTTATTAATATTGCCATCTTCATCCTCAAATCTCGGATATTGTGCAAATACAACTTGCTGGTTTAAAATATCCTTGAAATTTGCTTTAAATTCAATATGTTTCCCTATGCGTTTTGTCAGAACAAAATCCAAAAGATCTCGTGGCAATTCATAGGTATCAGGGACATCGTTGTTTATACTGGCACCTGATCCTGTGTCTACCCTGCCTATACCAACGATTCTTTTCCCTATCCTGTTATAAAGAATACCCACACTAATCCCTGTCTTTTTGGAATCATAATAAAGTGAAGTGTTGACGAGATATGGAGATTGACCCTGCATAGGTCTGTCTGTCTCCATTGAAGAGCTGTCGAAATTTATTTGACTTGAGATCAGAGCGGCATTCAAGCCTAAGGTAAAATTATCCAACCCAACAAAATCAAGGCTCTTCTTCATATCAATCTCTGCTCCGTAATTATTTGCAGAAAGAGCGTTTTCAAAAGTATACGTATAAGATCCACCTGCATCGAGATAAGTCCACTCAATTGGATTCTTAAAGTATTTATAAAATAATGCAAACGTTATATATTCGTCTTTTGAAGGATAGTACTCATATCTTAGATCAAGATTGTGAATGGTGGCATTTTTCAAATCTGTGTTTCCCTTCACATCAGAAAAAAGATTGAAATCGTAATAGACTGAAGGGGAAACTTCTCTGAATTCCTGTCTGTTTGTCGAGATGCCGTAAGCCAATCTAATAATATTTTTGGTGTCAAGATTGTAGCTCGCATTTAATGATGGAAAAATATCAAACTGATTATATTCTCTGTCTGCAGTGTCAAATTCATATATCTTGGTATAGTTCGTCAGTTTCATGCGATTGCTTTCAATCCTTACTCCTGCCAACATGTTGAATAATCCTATACTAAACTTGTAAGACAGATATCCCGCAGTAAGTACATTCTGACCCTTATAACTATTTCTGTTATCTGTGTCTTCATAAATATAAAGTTTATTTTGACCATAATTGTCAGGTTTTAATATCTCATTGACTACATCTTGATAAACGAAATTTTCAGGTAAATTATATTGATTAAACCTGTAGAAAAATTGTCTGTTATTATAATCTCTACTCTTGTACTCACCAAAAAGACCCGCCTTTATCTGTGAAGTAGTTGTATGGCCTTTACCTAATGAAAGAGTGTAATTTAGAGATCCTGAAAATGTGTGTTCATCAAGATTGACAAAATCTCTGGTTATTTCATTTTGATCTATAGCCATCATTCCATAATATTTATCACCATAAATCAAATTTTCTTCTCTGTTTATCATTCGTCTGTCTGGCTGGTTAAGACCTGCATATGAATAGCCGGCGATCCAGTCAATCTCTGAACTTTTAATTTTATGGCTTCCTGCAAATTGTCCGGAATAGGTGGTTCTGCTCGAATATAAATACTCCCTTTTTTCCTGCATATAGAGAGCACTTATATTCTGCCAGCCATTTCTGATAGTATATCTGTTTTTACCCTGCTGATTAAAAATATTTCTAAATTCAAATTTGTTATTCCCCTTAATAAAGGTAATATTGAGCATGCCTCCGAGTTTTGCATCTATACTGTATTGATTGTCTACATATTTGTAAATATACTCCGGTTCGTCAGAAACAGTATTGTATACACCAAATCGAGCATTCAGCATTTCTGAATAGGGATGTGAGCTGTAGGAATAGTTCAAAGCTCCTGTAATTCCAAGCTTTGTACCTTTTTCGGTAAATCTGTAACGACTAATCATCAAATTTATTCTCTGATCAGCAATTGGCCTGTGTTCATGCACTCTCCAGTCATTTCTAAAGCCTCTTGATGTTACTTCATCTACCTGAGAAGGATTATTGTTATGAAGTCTCTGCGGAACTACCTTCCTGATAGCCCTTTCACCACTGTCGAACCCCAGAAAATCTGTAGGTGATGAGGTGTTGTAAAAATGATCGTTAAAATGGGTACTTGTATTAAAATTCAATCCATAACTTAAAAGAGTTTCATTGGACTCAGGCATATTTTTCGTCATTATCTTAA
>DOVA01000179.1 GCA_003520315.1 Rikenellaceae bacterium
CAGTCGCTCAACCTGCGCGACAATGGCTTCAACGTGATTGTGGGACAACGCAAGGGTGGCAAGACCTGGGACAAGGCTGTCGCCGACGGCTGGGTGCCGGGCGAAACACTGTTTGAGATTGAAGAAGCCTGTAAACGGGGTACCATCATCCAGTATCTGCTCTCCGATGCGGCCCAGATTGAAGTGTGGCCCCGCATTAAACCTTATCTGACACCCGGGAAGGCACTCTACTTCTCGCACGGCTTTGGGATCACTTACAAAGAACGTACGGGCATCATACCGCCTGCCGATGTGGATGTAATCCTGGTGGCTCCGAAAGGTTCGGGTACCTCCCTGCGGAGAATGTTCCTCGAAGGACGGGGCATCAACTCCTCGTACGCCATCTTCCAGGACGCTACCGGCAAAGCCTTCGATCGGGTAGTGGCATTGGGTATCGGCGTGGGATCGGGATATCTGTTCGAAACCGATTTCCGGCGGGAAGTATTTTCCGATCTTACCGGCGAACGGGGTACCCTCATGGGAGCTATTCAGGGTCTTTTGCTGGCACAGTACGAAGTGTTGCGCGAAAATGGACACACTCCCTCTGAGGCGTTCAATGAAACGGTGGAGGAGCTGACACAGTCACTGATGCCGCTTTTCGCCGAGAATGGGATGGACTGGATGTATGCCAACTGTTCTACAACAGCACAGCGTGGTGCTTTAGACTGGTGGAGGAAGTTCAGAGATGCCACTCTTCCTGTCTTTACCGAACTTTACAGAGAGGTGGCAAAAGGTAATGAAGCTCAGCGTTCAATTGATTCGAATAGTATGTCAGATTACAGGAGTAAACTTGATGCTGAGCTTAAGGAATTGAGAAATAGTGAAATGTGGCAAGCAGGAGAAGCCGTTAGATCTCTCAGACCGGAAAGGAGCGGAGAAAATAAAAGTTGAAATGGGCTATTTTCCTCATATAAAGGATATCTCAAGAGCGCGGATAACAATTAATCCAGTTATAAATGCTACTCCTCTTATGCAGAACCTAAATCTGTCAGAACTTTATGATGCCAATGTTTTGCTAAAGCGTGAAGATCTTCAGGTTGTTCGTTCTTACAAAATAAGAGGAGCTTTTAACAAAATCAGTAGCTTGACAAAGGAGCAGCTTAAAAAGGGGGTAGTTTGTGCCAGTGCAGGAAATCATGCACAGGGTGTGGCTTACTCTTGTTGCAGGCTGGGGATAAAGGGTGTAATTTATATGCCTGCCACAACACCAAAACAAAAGATCAATCAAGTAAAAATGTTTGGTAAAGAGCAGATTGAAATTGTATTGACAGGTGATACTTATGATGCTGCCTGTGAGGAGGCTAAAAGATTTTCTACAGAACAAGTTATGACTTTTATCCATCCGTTTGACGACCCTAAAATAATTGAAGGCCAAGCTACAATCGGTATGGAAATATTGCAGGATGCCAACGATAAAATTGATTATCTGTTTGTTCCTATTGGAGGTGGAGGCCTTGCATCAGGAATCGGTGCCTATTTTAAACAGGTTAGTCCAGAGACCAAGATTATAGGTGTTGAACCAGAAGGGGCTAAAAGTATGAGACTTGCATTGGATAGAGGTGAGGTTGCTTCACTTGAATCAGTGGATGGGTTTATTGATGGTGCTGCAGTAACGTGAGTTGGTGAGTATACCTATCCTATTTGCAAAGCTGTTTTGGATGATTTAATAGCTGTTCCTGAAGGGGCTGTCTGTTCCACAATACTGGAATTGTACAATAAAAATGCTATTGTCGTGGAGCCTGCAGGAGCACTTTCCATTACTGCTCTGTCGAAATATTCAGATCAGATAAAAGGTAAAAATGTGGTATGTATCGTTAGCGGAAGCAATAATGACATAACAAGAATGGAGGAGATAAGAGAAAGATCTCTACTTCACGAAGGGTTTAAACACTATTTTATTATTCGTTTTCCTCAGCGTGCAGGTGCATTACTCTCTTTTGTGAGAGATGTGCTTGGTCCGGGAGACGATATTACCTACTTTGCATATGCCAAAAAGAATAATAGGGAGCAAGGGCCGGCTGTTGTTGGAATAGAGCTGCCCTCAAGCTCCGATTTTCCAAAGCTGATAGAGAGGATGAATCAAAAAAAGATTGTATATGAATATCTTAACGACAATCCGGATCTTTTCGGATTTTTAATAGTATAAGATATTTTCATCTTAGTTCATCATGTGGGGCAAGATAGTAGCCACCTCACTCTTTAAAAAAAAGGCTGTCTCAAATTTGAGACAGCCCGTAGGTTTTAATATACAAAGTTGTTTACTGGTATATGACAATAATTACAGCATGCCTCAAACGAATAATGAAAATACCAAAAAAATATTACTAAAAAACGTTTTATTACAACATAATGTCACAATGTTGTAAATTAGTAGATTAAGATTTATTCATAATTGTGGTCTGCCTGTTAATGGACTCTTGATGGATTGCCTTGAAAATAGTATTGATCATCTCTTCGCTGAGTTTATATTTCTTCCCTTTTTCAACTATTTTCTCAACTACCTCTTTCCATCTCGCTGACTGAAGTATGGTTATTTTATTCTCTTTTTTGTAACTTCCTATAGTTTCGGCAATTGTCATTCTGTCATTCAGGATTTTTATGAGCTTTTCATCACAAACATCAATTTTGTGCCTGAGTTCTTCGAGAGTAAACATTAAGAGAGGATTATCGTTCGAAGGATCTCGTATTATAAGACTGTTGAGAATAGTTCCAAGTTCCGACGGGGTTATTTGCTGTTCGCTGTCACTTTTTGCGATTGCAGGGTAAAAGTGAGATTCTATCATCAAACCGTCATAATTCAAATCAAGGGCTTTTTGTGAGAGTTCCTGAATTAACTCTCTTTTGCCGCCCATATGACTTGGATCACAAATCATAGGTATCTCAGGCATTTTCTGCTTTAGTTCGATAGGTACTTGCCATTGAGGAATATTCCTGTATCGTGTTGTGTCGTAAGTTGAAAAACCTCTATGTATTGCTCCAACTCTGCGAATCCCTGCTGCTGAAATTCTCTCTATTGCTCCAATCCATAAGTTAAGATCTGGATTAACAGGGTTTTTGACAAGGACTGGAATGTCCACTCCCCTTAGGGCATCTGCAATCTCTTGCATGGCAAATGGATCTGCAGACGTTCTGGCTCCAATCCAGATTATATCAACTCCGTGTCTCAATGAGTCGTATACGTGTTTAACATTTCCAACTTCAGTAGATACTTTCATTCCAACCTCTTTTTGGACTCTTTTCATCCATTCGAGACCGGAAATTCCTACTCCTTCAAATTGATTCGGTCTGGTACGTGGCTTCCATATTCCTGCACGGAAAACCTCAATACCCAACGTTTTGAGTTGTGTGGCAGTTTCCACAACCTGTTCCTCAGATTCTGCACTGCAGGGACCGGCAATGACAAGGGGTCGTTCTAACTTTTTAAGCCCCCATCCTTCAAAAGGTGAATTATTGCTCTTTTCCATATCAGTTTTTATTACAATTCAATACTTTTTTTATTTTATTTGAACTCTCTATAAGAGATTTAATTTTTTCACCCTCTTCTGTTTCGATTAGAGTCTCGAACTCTCTCAGTTTATCAATATATGTTCTGAGAACTGTAAGTACGTTTTTTTTGTTTTGCAGGAAGACAGGCACCCACATATCGGAAGAGCTTTTAGCAAGTCTGACAGTCGAATCGAAACCGCCGCTNNAAAAATATTTTTTTCATCCTGTTCCTTTTCAAGTACTGTCAGTGCAAGAGCAAAGGAACTTATGTGAGATATATGAGAGACATAGGCAGCGTGTGTGTCGTGACTGGAGCTTGTCATGTATATGATTCTCATATTAAGAGTTTCATACATTTTTTGAATTATGTAAAGTGCATCTTTGTCAGATTGGTC
>DOVA01000015.1 GCA_003520315.1 Rikenellaceae bacterium
CAGGTTCTTTGCCCCAATCAAACTTTTTAGACTTTGAATCTCTTAATTCAAGCAGTTTCTTGGCTATAAATAACTCTTTATCAAAAGTCTCTTTTCTTGAAACCCTCTTACTCTCACCGTTCCATTTAAATTCTGGATTGTCCAGAACTTTAATCATATTCTTTATTGCTTCAGGAACCAGTGCATTAGCCTTCTTGTAAAGAGCAGCGTAATTCATGTAGGTAGATCCTTCTGAATTTTCCATTTCATCAAGAAGAAACTTTAAACACTCAAACAATCTATCAGGAGAATCAATCATCTCTGGCCTTTTCTTCTTAATTATTGCATCTGCTGTCTTGAATGATATTCCCTGGATTGAGCATAGAATCTTATAAGGCTCATTTTCCATTCTTCGTTTGATAGCATGTACATTGCCATACCTCTTGTACATCTTCTTTGCCATGTTGAAAGTTACACCAAACTCGCCATACTCATTGATAATTTCTGCTATAACTAAGTTGTCTACAACCTTGGCAATAATCTTTTCTAATCCCTTCTGTCCAGTACCGAATATCTTCTTATAATCTATATCGGCTACTTCATCAGCTATAATCATGTTGACAAAGTTGGGATATGCTTTCTTAATTGACTCAAACTGCCTGTCAGTAGTAATGTTTTTTAGGAAGGTATCATATGAACCAACGCCATCATTACTCAACGCTATCATTGCAGTCTTTACATAATAAGTTAATCCGTACTTAGTTTTTTTAGCATCTGCAATAATCTTATACGGAACACCAAGGACAAGTGAGGGTATATCTCCTGCTATGGATATAGTGTCAGTTCCATCAAAATGATATTTATACTCACGACTTACTTCGCATGTATAAATCTTCCAATTCTCTTTTTCATATAGTGTCTTTACAGGCACTACTAATCCTTCTGCCATGTATTCCCCCTTTGCCCTACATAACCATTATGTATGACTCTATCCATCTTGTTCCACGCTTATCTATCTTTTCGCCTTCTATTCTTACAACACCGTATTTATAAACCTTCTTGACTCCAACCATTGCCTTTTTACTCATTAAGTATTCGTGCATCTCGCCATCAGCAAGATTTACTACAATCACCTTAGTAGCCCAACTTAACGTTTCTGAATCGACTACTATGTTGAGTTTAGGATCTGTGTCAGGGTACTTTGAAGTTGCATATCCTAAATACTCAACCTCTGCTTTGACTTGTTCAATGATTGAAAGCTTCTCATCCGGTATCTGTGTGAATATGTCCTTCAACACCAGTTTTCGCTTTTCCTTAGTTGCTTCAACATGCTTCTTGTCGTATTTAATTCCCTTACCCTCTGAGAACTGTTTGATAAAGTCCATGATTTTTTTATTGTTACCAAACTTTTCAAAGTAATTAAGAGATGCGAGAGTATCCAGATTCGATTGTCCTATTATATTCCGCTCTGCTATATCAACAAGCAATTCTGTGAAGTCTGTATAATCCTTGGTCTTAGATAATGCATAGAGTTGATCTCCTGTGGTCTTGTTCAAACCCTTAATTGAACCTACGCCTTTATATATAACTCTCTTTGCGGCATCATAGTTATATTCACCCTTCGAGAATCCAAACTTAGGATTTTCTATTGCTATACCAATCTCTTTCGCATACTGAGAAAGTGCTACCGTATCCTCTTTCTTGTCCTGTTTAACTATTAATGAAGCTGTCAGGAACTCTACCGGATAATAATATCTGAGCCACGCACATGCGTATCCCATGTATGAATAAGCTTGTGAGTGGTTAAGACTAAATCCATAGTCACTTGCATCTTCGATGATTTTGAGGAATTTGATAATCAAGTCATTCGCTTCATACTCTGGAACTCCATACAACTCTTGCATAGTCTTTACGAACCCTGCTTTAATCTTAGGAATATCCTCTTCTGTCGTATACTTCTTGGCTATGTGACGACGAACCAAGTCGGCATCACCCTTTGAATATCCGCAAAACTTATGAAGAAACTCTATGATTTGCTCTTGAAAAATCATCCTTGAATAAGTATTTGATAGAAATTCGTTTAATGCTTCGTGACCATTGTCTACCATAATACCCTTGGATAAAGGCTCTCTGTAAGATGCACCCGCAGGTCTTAAAGCACCATTACCAATACTGAACAAATCCATATAACTGAAATTGGGATTTTGTTCTTTAAATTTTCTAATCGTTTCTTCGTTGAATAACTCTTTGTAATAATACGATCCGCTCTGCTTATCCCACTGGAATATACCTGTTGTGCTCTGTCTCATACTGTTCCATACGGCTTCATCATCAATATCTAATGTATCTGGTGTTAAATAATCAATCCCTACAAATTTGCATGTCTCATCAATTATTTCTGCCGTTGCAAGTCCAAGTAAATCAAGTTTTACAAAATTTAAAGAATCTATCTCTTTCATATGTATTTGAGATATTGGATATGCCGTATCCTTTGAAGTATACGTTCCAACTGACTCATCAAGTGGTATTGGCGAAACTATACATGCTGAAGGATGTATACCTACAGAAGTAATTGTTCCATTTACTATGTCCACATACTCAAAAAGTTCAGGATATTCAGATCTTAATTCAGTTTCTTTTACTTCTACGCTCTTGGCTATGTCATTAACTTCGCTAATTGGCATACTTAACGCCCTACCAATATCTCTAATCGCACCCTTTAAGGCTATGGTGTTAAATGTAATAATGTCTGAAGTGTATAAACCTTTTTGTTCGCTGAGATATTTTCTAATTTCCTCTCTTCTCGATGGGGGTAGGTCTGTATCTACGTCAGAAAGCGAGACTCTTGCTGAACTCATAAATCTTTCAAAGTTCAATTTATGCTTTATGCTGTCCATCTTCGTAATATCCATTATGTAAGCTATAACCGATCCTGTAACCGAACCTCTGCCGTAGCCT
>DOVA01000239.1 GCA_003520315.1 Rikenellaceae bacterium
AAATATGGGACTTAATATGTCCAAGAACTGGAGTAAAGTTATTAAACTTCCGGAGAATGTGTCTGAGTATTATAATCCATATACCTGGAACTCAGGGAACTTAAGAAACGGAATTAAAGTAGGCTATCCTGTTACTTCAATTACAGGTTTGGACTTTCAGCGTAACAAGGATGGAAAGGTTCTGATTGACCCATCTACAGGTTTACCTCTTGTATCAAGCACATGGTCTGTGCTTGGCGACCGCGAGCCTGACCTCATGTTTGGCTTTACACTCTCTGTGAGGTATAAGAGTTTTTCACTATCAGCTCTGCTTGATGGAAAATTAGGCACACAGGTGGTTAATGGCACTAAACGCTGGATGATGCAACAAGGATTCAGTAAAGAATCTGTTAAGATGAGAGAAGCAGGGCCAGTAGTGTTTAACGGAGTGTTGAAAGATGGTTTACAGGACTCTGATAACCCTACAGTCAACAGCATCGGAGTTAAATTGGGAGATCTTCAGTATGGGTATGCAGGAAATGATTATGACTGGATTGAAAAAGGTATTAACTATTTGAGAGTTCAGGAACTTCGTTTAAATTACAATGTTAACAGGAAATGGCTTGAGAGTGTAACAAAAGGGATTGTTTCTGCTGCTTCAATATATGTTATGGGCACTGACCTTTTTGTATTCACAAATTATTCAGGAATTGACGTAGTAAGTAACTCTAACTCCGCATCACTCGGCGGTACCGGTGGAGTAGGGTTTGACATGATGGCAATAGCTGCTCCGAGAGGCTTGTCATTTGGTATCAATCTAACATTTTAACGGATTAAAACTATGAGAAAAATATTATTATCTTTTACTGTACTTCTGGCAATTAGTTTTACCTCTTCATGCTCTGATTGGCTGGATGTAAATAAAAATATTGACTCCCCCGATTGGGTTGAGCCTGTTTTAAGGCTTGCGCCTATTCTTGAAGCTTATGAGGGGATTCCTTATGATTTAAGAGCTTTGGCTCCTATAGTTGGTTATATGGGAGGAGGCTCGACCTATGCCAGCACATTTGGTGCAAGTCACTCTTACCTTATAGCCAGCGATGGTGGTGGAGAGGCTTGGAGAATGGTATATTGGCTTCAGGGTATGAACCTTGAGAATTTGATTGATGATGCCAAAAAGTTGAACCAGTCAACGATTGCAGGTATTGGCTATGCTGTCAAAGCTTTTTCCTGGCATATTCTTGCTTCTCTGCACGGAGATATCCCTGTAGATGATGCATTTGTTCCCGGACTTCTTTCACATGACTACGATAATCAGGAATATGCCTATCAAAAAGTAAGAGAATGGGCAAGATTGGCTATCGCCGAACTTGAAAAAACAGACCAAACTGTCTATCCAACATTATCCAAATATGATGTTGTCTATGGAGGAGATGCCATAAAGTGGAAAAAGTTTGCCTATGCGGTGCTTGCAAGGAATTATATTACTCTTTCTATGAAGGGTGCAAATTATCTCGATTCTGCAATTACTTGTGCAAATAATTCATTTACAAGTGCTGCAGATGACCCTAAAATTAAACTTGAAGCAACCGGAGTATCTTCAACATCCAATTTCTTTGGAGTTTTAAGAGGCAATCTTGCGAATACCTTGGTACAGTCTGACTATATAGTACAGCTTCTTACTGGAACTATTCCAAACTACAACGCTGCCGGCTCTATTGAAGGTCTTAGTCCTTACCAGAATATAACTAATACATTGACACTCGATCCGCGTGCCATTCTTTTGCTTGGCACTAAGGATACCATGCCTGCTGATCAAAACAGCATAAAACTGGGTACATATAAATTTATCGGGACAAGACCTGGATATGGATCAAACTGCAACTTTTGGGGGCTAACAGTATCACCGACTGCTGCAACTTCAGGCACAGGAAGATGGTTATATAGAGATGATGCCCCATGGCCGTTAACCTCATATGCTGAAATATGCTTTATCAAGGCAGAGGCTCAGTTTCGCAAGGGACTCAAGGCTGAGGCTTTTGAAACTTTCAAGGCCGGTGTGGCAGCTCACATGGATTTTGTAAAGAGTTATATTGTTGCAGGCACACCTGTTAAAAATACTTCAAACAAGCAAACTTCAGTCATAGGAGATAAAATTACGACAGCTAGATTTACTACTCTTGCCAATGAGTATTTGGCAAGCAATTTTGTAAATGGCATGTCTCTTGACAATTTCACACTCTCTCATATAATGATGCAAAAGTATGTTGCATTATTCCCTTGGAGTTATGAGATTTGGAATGATATTAGACGTTATCATTATGACCTGTTGTTGGGATCAAGCGGTATACCGGAATCGGGTCTCTCATGGACTCCTACAACACGTTATCACAAACAGGACAGTGACGCATCAAGACTTTTTAAAGGCTTTTTCCTTCCCCCTGCAGATGTTCAAAACAGAAGATCAAAATTTGCGACAGCAAACTTAGGATCACCATGTTACAGACTTCGTCCTCGATATAATTCAGAGTATATGTGGAATATTCCTTCACTTAAAAAGCTTACTCCTATTCCGGGTGATGCAGACAATTATCATACCTCAATGGTGTGGTTCTGTATTCCAAATAATTAAGAATAACTAAAAAAGGAATGATAATGAAAAAAATATTTACATTAATCTCAATTTTAATGGTTATAGGGCTCGTCTCATGTGAAACCAACGAGATCAAATATGAGACAACACCTATAGATCAGTCCAGATTTGCACAGGTAAGACTGGTCTACGATTTACCATTGGTTACATCATCTTCTTCGAATGTGGCATGGCTTGTTTACAATGGAGATACAGTTTCCAGGGTTTCAACTCCGTTAGGCAGCATTTTCCCTAACAGCGCCGCCAAGTATCATGTATTGCCTATTGGCACCAGCTCTGTTAAACTGCTGAAGGTCACTACACGTGACGTGACTTATGACGGCACTTTTAATCTTGAAGCTGGTAGATGGAGTGCATTTGTTTACAACACATCTGAACCTCCTATTATGGTTCAGGAACCAGAGGTTTATCAAACAGGAGATCCTTGGGCTGATACCGTTTGTTATATAAGGTTTGTCAATCTGTTTCATAAGGCAGACGGAACTCCTATGGGCAAACTATATTTAAAGGGCAAAAGGACCATTAACAACGTGGTAACTTATATTGATATAGCAAGTGCAAACTATGGAGAAGCTTCAGACTATGTGCCTTATAAACTTTACCGTCAGGGGATAAAAGTATGGAGTGGCACCGAGTCATCTCTTGTGTTTACTGTGTTTGATGAGAACGGGACGCAGCTTCAGTATTATAAAACAGCCACAACGAAAGGTCCTTATGAGGCTACGGGTATGAGTATGGCTAAAGGGGTAAATTACATTTTGCACTTTAATGGCAAAGATGGAACATATGCAACACAGGCCTATAGGATGAGTCAATTTCAGGTAAATTAATTAATTGAGAAAAGATTTTTTCTGGTATCAATTTTGTCTATTGCCGTATTTTCTATTGGATATTCTCAAAGCAAAGCAGAAAAAGAAGCTGCTGCTCAGGCTCTTTTTGAGAGTGCGAAAGCTGCTATTGAGTCCAAGGATTTTGTAATTGTTCCTGACAGTTATGAGAAAGAAGACGGCACAATGGAGACTAATACCGATAATTCACATTTTCTTGCTTACGAGGGAGGCCAGTATCTTTTTTTACAGGGGAGTATAGTCTGCAATAACAACTATACAAATAAAACTACGGTCAATAGTTTTGAACAAAAGATAGATAAAAAAGGTAATCTCTCTGTTCTTATGCAGATATCTGGTTCTCAAGTCAATGCCAGAGTTGAAATTATGGTCAGAAAGGGAACTAACTATGCAGAGGTTATAATTACTCCTTCCAACGGGAAAACAAAAACTTTCTCAGGAGAGATAGTTCCAAGAAGCAAGGCCAAGTATTATAAAAAGTCAAACATAATTTAGATTTCGCACCATCATAAAATGCTATAAATGAGAGGCTGTCTTAAAACCAGGCAGCCTCTTTGTATTTTATTCACTTTTTGTTACCTTTACTAAAATTTAGTTATAATTTAAATTTTCATTTCCGCATTTCTATATTATAGATTTGTTTTCTTTATATCTATGACAAAGTTCTATTTTGTTAACATTGTTCCATTTTACTAACCTAAATTATTAAACTATGCATGTTTCAAAGAAAGAAAACCTTTCGGTACGAAGAGTACTGTTGGTTTTTGCCCTCCTGCTTTTTGCAGGTCCTATCTGGGCACAGAACATAAAGGTTACCGGTATAGTTACTGACACCAAGGGAATTCCTCAAATTGGTGTTGCTGTAACTGTTAGTGGCACCACAACCGGTACCTATACTGATGAAAAAGGTGCCTATTCTATTTCTGTTCCATCCAATGGAATTCTTCAGTTTTCTGCAATTGGGATGAAAACCCAGCAGATACCGGTCAATAACCGTTCAGTCATCAATGTTGTGATTGAAGAAGAATCCTTTATGTTGGGAGAGTTAGTTGTTGTAGGTTTTGGTACTCAGAAGAAAGAGAACCTTACAGGTTCTGTTACAACAGTTGATGTATCAAAAGCTCTTCAAGGAAAGCCTATTGTTGATGTAGCCAAAGGCCTTCAGGGAGTGGTCCCTGGTTTGACCATTACTTATTCAAATGGGGGAATAAACAACTCCCCTGTTATTAATGTCCGTGGTATGGGGTCTATTAATGCTACAAATAAAAACGGAGGTTCTCCTCTTATTGTTGTGGACAACGTTGTTGTTGACGACATAAATCTTATTAATCCGGAGGATATTGAGTCGATAACCGTATTGAAAGATGCAGCTTCTACGTCTATTTATGGAGCAAGGGCTGCTTTTGGAGTGATGCTGATAAAGACAAAATCCGGAAAGAAAGGCGACAAATTTACTATCTCGTATTCAAGCAACTACGCCTTTAGTACGCCCACATTGCTTCCTGAATTTGCCAAAGATCCTGTAGCAGAGATACGGGCAACAGATGCAGCAATGTCAAGGTTTGGAGGAACGGGTATGGAAATATTTGGAATGACTGCTTCCACCCTTATACCGGGTATCCAAAAGTGGTTAAGTACATACAAGGACAATAGAAAAGGAGATCAAATGATAAAGGGTGAGGATTTTGACATTGTAAACGGCAGGGTCAATTTCTTCAGAATTTGGGACCCTGTAGATGTCATGTTTCAATCATGGATTCCTCAGATCAATCAAAACTTGCAAGTCTCTGGCGGCACTGACAAACTAAGTTTTTATGCTTCAGGTGCTTATAATTATCAGGAAGGGGTATTGAAAATTAATACCGATACAAAAAACAAGTACAATATGACAGTTGGTTTAAATGCTAGCGTCAATAAATGGCTTGATTTGGAAATCAAAATTATTGGTCGTAATTACACCTATAAAGAGCCTTACATCGGATATATGGACCCTTATTATACAATGTGGCGTTGGGGTGCTTACATGCCTTACGGAAGGTATACTGACGAGAATGGTATAACAGGGTATTTCAGAGGGGCACATGGCTTTCTTGCAGCAGCAAGAAAAAATTCTGAAAAAGAGACATATAACAACTCAGGAGTTAATGCAACTATAAAACTTGCCAAAACATTGAATCTGAGGACAGAGTTTGCATACAGCACAACTAACCGTCTGAATTATGTTCACGGAGGTACTGTACAGCTCTGGGATTACTGGGGTGCTAATCCTCCTCTGGTTATGAATACACTTGGTACTGGTTCTACAGACAGGGTTGAGTATTCTTCAAGAAGGTACACACAAATAACATCCAATACCTATGCTACTTACTCTGAGTCTTTTGGAGACCACTCTGTAAAGGTTATTGCAGGTGTTAACTTCGAAAATGGGGATTTTATCTATCATAATAGTCAGAGAAGGACATTGATGGATCCTGATAAGGGTGAAATTCCTCTTGCAACAGGGGATCAATATGTTGACGGAGATCACTCAGACTGGGCAGTTGCGGGTATTTTTGGAAGAATAAATTATGATTATAAAGGTAAATATTTGCTCGAACTTAATGGCAGATATGACGGTTCGTCAAATTTCCCTTCAGGCTCAAGGTGGGCATTTTTCCCTTCATTCTCTGTTGGATACCGTATTTCTGAAGAACCATGGTGGCAGAACATAAAAGACATTGTTAGCAGTGCAAAGATCAGAGGTTCTTATGGTAGTATTGGTAACCAAGACGTTGGTGCTGACAGATTTATTTCAACTATGACTACCTCTTCTTCTTTAAACTGGCTGAATTCTTCTGGCTTGAGACCTGTTTATACTAACAATCCTGCAAATGTTTCAAAAAATCTCAAATGGGAAACTATTAATACCATAAATGTCGGCCTGGACATGGGATTTTTAAAAAATGAACTACAGCTAACTTTTGACTGGTTCATTCGAGAGAATAAGAACATGATTGCTCCTGGTACTACATTACCTGCAGCGTTTGGTGTGGGTGCTGCTTCTCAAAATTCCGGTTCATTAAGGACATCAGGATGGGAAGTAGAGCTTAATTATAATCACAATTTTAAACATGACGCATACTTTTATGGGACTCTTACTCTTTCGGACTATCAGAGTAAAATAACTGAATGGACAGGCAATGATTCAAAAATGCTGTATACAAATTATAAAGGGAAAAAAATTGGCGAGATCTGGGGTTTCAAAAATGCCGGATACTTCAAAGATGCTGCCGATGTCACAAATTCTCCAAGTCAGGTAAAGCTTCAGAACGGATCATTTGTTTACGGCCCTGGTGATGTTAAGTATGCAAATTTAAACGATGATAATGAGATTACAGGTGGAAGTCAGACACTGGATGATCATGGCGATCTTACAGTAATAGGCAATACAACTCCAAGGTATCAGTATGGAATACGACTTGGAGGCGGGTGGAAAGGTTTTGACATTGATATGTATTTCCAGGGTGTGGGTAAAAGAGATATGTGGGGGACAGGCAGTATGGTGATTCCTCTTTACAATGCTGCCAACTGCACAATGTATCAACATCAGATGGATTTCTGGACTCCTGAAAATTCCGACGCATATTATCCTAATCCATCAGCCGGAAGTGAAAACGCTTCTACAATATCAAATATGGCAGGACTGTCAAATGCTGCTGCAGCAACAGGAAGAAATTTTTATCCTCAGGATAAATATCTGCTCAACCTTGCTTATTTGAGATTCAAAAACTTAACCGTTGGTTATACAGTTCCGGCCAATCTGACAAAGAAAATATCAATTGAAAAAGTCAGAATCTATCTTAGTGGTCAGAATCTGTTTGAAATTAAAAAGACAGATCTTCCAATTGATCCTGAAATAACATCTGGTTCTCCTTCTTTTAATGCTTATTACGGAAGAACAATGCCATTTACCAGAACATACTCATTTGGCATACAGGTTTCATTATAACACTTTAATGCGATGAAAAATTTATTTACTAAAATAGTAATATTGTCTCTGGGAGTTACTCTTTTGGCATCATGCTCAGATTACCTGGAACGTGGTTCAAAAGTTAAGTTCACTGATGACAATTATTGGACAAGTGAAAGCAATGTAAAAACTTTTGCTTGGGGATTTTATGATCGTTTTTTGGGGTACGGCAACGCTACTTCTACAAATGGGGACTTTTATTGCACAACTTTTTCTGATGACCAGGCGCTACACTCAGGAATTAATATATTTCCTACAGCTGCACCAGCATCCAGCACAGATTGGAACAATGCATATATTTACATAAGAAAAGCCAATCTTCTGCTTGAAAGAGTGGATAAGGTACCAATGGCTGATGAGGCAAAGAATCATTATAAGGGTATTGCAAGATTTTTCCGTGCATTCGAATATGCAAATTTGATAAAACGTTTCGGGGATGTGCCATATATCGACAAGTTTCTTGATCAGTCACAGACAGATTTAATTTATACTCCTAGAACAGCCAGAAACACAGTTGTTGACAACATTATAGCTGATCTTCAATTTGCCGCACAGAATATCCGCACAAAAGCAGCTGCTGAAGCCAATACTGTAAACAGAGACGTTGCCAATGCTTTTCTCTCGAGAGTGGCTTTGTATGAAGGCTCCATTGCCAAGTATCACAATAATGATTTGACAAGAGCCAATGCTCTCTTTACAATAGCAAAGAATGCTGCAAATGCTGTAATGTCTCAGAACTACAAACTCAGCACAAACTATAAGGATATTTATACCAGCATCTCTCTTGCTGCCAATACCGAAGTGATTTTGTATAAATACTATGTTAAGGGTACTTTTATGCATTGTTTGACAGCATATTTAAATTCTACAACTCCGATCAGCGGGCCTACCAAAGATCTTGTTGAGTCTTATCTGTGCAAGGATGGCAAGCCTATTGGTACAAGCACACAATATCAAGGAGATGTAGACATCAACAATGTTCTTGCCAACAGAGATACCCGTCTTGCTGATATGATAGGCAATGTTCTTGCCTACAAGGGAAACCCTGTAGGGGGATTGATTTCATCAACTGGGTATCTGGTTAAGAAATTCAATAATCCTTCTATCACAGGCAATGATCTGACTCAGATAAACATGAATTATACAAATGCTCCTATCTTTTGGCTTGCAGAAGTTTATCTTAATTATGCAGAAGCAGCTGCCGAACTGGGAACCATAACTCAGGCAGATGTTGATAATACGATTAACAAATTGCGTGCAAGGGGAGGGGTTGCTTCTTTCAATATTGCAAACATTCCTTCAGACCCAAAGAAAGATGCAAGTGTTAGTGCGTTGCTTTGGGAAATAAGAAGAGAGAGAAGAATAGAGTTAGCTTTAGACGGATTCCGTACTTGGGATCTCCGCAGATGGAAAAAGCTTTCTTATCTTGATCCGGCAGTAAAGCCCGACATATTTAAAGGTGCAAAAGTTCCGGCACAGACAACAGGTCTGCTTGTAGACGCAAATATGTATATTGTTCCGTACAGCAATATTTCTTTAAGAATTGTGACTGAGCCTAAACATTATCTTGACCCTATTCCTACAGGAGTAAAAAATCTGTATGACCTGCAAGGTGTAGATTTTCCTCAGAATCCAGGTTGGTAACTTGTTTTACAAAACAAAAATTAGAGGGCGCCTTCAACGGTGCCCTCTTTTTTTTAACTTTGTTAAAATTGATTATTAACAATATAAAACTAATGTTATGTTCGAAAAAAATGTGTATATCAGACGCAGAGAGGCTCTTATGAAGAGTATGAAATCGGGTATTCTTTTGTTGCTCGGCAATTCGGAGGTTGGTTGTAATTATCCTTCAAATACATATCCTTTCAGGCAAGATTCATCATTTCTTTATTTCTTTGGTTTGGATGAGCCGGATCTCGCTGCAGTTATAGATTTAGAGAGTGGAGATGAGATTATATTTGGCAATGACGTGTCAATGGATGACATCATTTGGATGGGGCCTCAGCCTAAAATGTCCGACAAGGCTTTGCTGGCAGGTGTTAATAAAGTAATGACTTATGAATCACTGCAGAATTATCTTATTAATGCTGCCAAATCAGGGAGAAGAATCCACTATCTCCCTCCATACAGAGACGCTAATAAAATCTATTTAAATTCAGTTCTTGGAATACCTTTTTCCGAGCTAAAATCAAAAGCTTCGGTTGAGTTCATCAAAGCTGTTGTCGCGCTTCGAGAGATAAAAAAGAAAGAAGAAATAAGGGAGATGGAAGAGGCGTCAAATATAGGTTATACCATGCATTATACTGCCATGAAAATGCTCAAGGCAGGGATGGTGGAACAAGAGTTAGTGGGAGTAATGGAAGGAATAGCACACTCACAAGGGCCAATGACATCTTTTCCTACGATTTTGTCACAAAACGGAGAAACTCTTCACAATCACACACATCATCAGGTTCTTACAAATGGAAGATTACTTGTCATAGATGCAGGTGCCGAGAATAAGTTGCATTATGCATCTGATTTTACAAGAACACTTCCTGTCTCAGGCAAGTTTACTCAGCAGCAGCGAGACATTTATACCATCGTATCTCAAGCAAATTCTCTTGCAATAAGTCTTGTGAGGCCCGGGATAACATATATGGAAGTTCATAAGGCTGCTATAAGGCTCATTGCTCAGGGATTGAAAAATCTTGGTTTGATGAAAGGAGATGTTGACGAAGCTGTCACTCAGGGAGCTGTAGCTTTATTTATGCCTCATGGATTGGGGCATCAACTTGGTTTGGATGTTCATGATATGGAAGATCTTGGAGAAGATTATGTTGGCTATGATGATAATATTCAGCGTTCAAAACAGTTTGGGCTCGCATCTCTAAGAATGGGCAAGGAGTTAAGACCGGGGCATATTATTACTGTTGAACCGGGATGTTATTTTATCCCCGCGCTTATTGACAAATGGAGAGAGGAAGGCAAGTACAGGGAGTTTATTAATTATGACGCTCTTAAACCATATTATAAGTTTGGAGGTATAAGACTGGAGGATAATGTGCTCGTGACAGACAAATCATGTCGACTTTTAGGTTCTTCCAGACTGCCAATTACACCTGAGGAGGTTGAAACATCAATGGAAGCTTAAAAATTATTTTATGTATTACTATTTATAATATGAGGCAGATGCAAGGTTGGCAAGCAAAATTTTCAATTTTTGTTAAGGTATTTTCATAATTAGTGTTAAATTTACAAGCACTTATTTACAATTAAACTTAAATATTAATTTCATGTATGTTTCACATCAATTTACTGTATGGTGCAAGCAATTTGCGCTAGCGGTTATTATGGTGCTTGTATCAAGTACTATTTTTGCTCAAAACATCAGAGTTACAGGAAAGGTGGTAGACAATTCTGGCCAACCAGCCATAGGTGTCTCAGTTTTGATTGAGGGAACCAAGACAGGCGTTGCCACAGACCTTGAAGGTAATTTTTCAATTGAAGCTCCTGCAAATGGTGTTCTGATATTCTCTGCTATCGGTATGGAAGATCAACGTATCGAGATTCAGGGAAGAAGGGTCATAAATGTGACCATGAAGGAATCGGCTCAGATATTGGAAGAGCTGGTAGTTACTGCATTAGGCATCAAGAAGGAGAAAAAGGCCTTGGGGTATGCTGTACAGGATATTAAAAGTGATGAAATACTTAAAAACAAACAGACTAATGTAATTAATTCCCTAGCAGGGAAAGTTGCTGGCGTAAATGTCACACAATCAGGTGGCTCTGCTGGCGTAGGTTCAACAATCATTATACGTGGAGGCAACTCTGCAAGTGAATCACGTGATAACCAGCCACTTTTTGTTGTCGATGGTGTAATTTATGATAACTCGACAGTAAATTCCGGAAACTCATTGACCGATGGTGTTACAAGGAATGCTACATCTTTTGGCAATCGTGTAATGGATATAAATCCCGAGGACATAGAGAATGTGTCAATACTTAAGGGAGCTGCATCCACAGCACTTTATGGTTCACGTGCAGCAGATGGTGTTGTTGTTATTACAACCAAAAAAGGTACTGAGGGGACAACTAAAGTAAACTTCAGCTCTAAGTTTTCATATTCTTGGGTAGGAAAAACCCCGGAACTTCAGGGTGTTTATGGGAGAGGTTATTACAATCAGATAGGAGTATTCAGTGACTACACCACAAACTCCTGGGGAGATGTAATTACCGGTCCGGTGTATGATAACGTTGGCGAATTCTTCCAAGGGGGCACTGTTTATGACAATAATGTAAGTGTGTCCGGTGGTTCGAGCAAGGGAAGTTTCTTTCTTTCAGCATCCAATTTTGATCAGGAGGGAGTTATTCCTAAAACAGGTTTCTACAAGACAACATTCCGTTTCAATGGCGAGCAGAAATATGGTAAACTTACCGTAGGCGCGAATGCCTCATATGCAGTTGCCAACACTCTTAAGACACTTACAGCTGCAGGTCTTTATAACGGTGGTGGAAACGGAACTATGACTGCTGTTTATGGTTGGCCTCGCAGTGATGATATGAAGCATTATCTCAATGAGGATGGAACTAAATACAGAATGTTTGAAGGCCTTCAGCAGCTTGCAGATGATGTCGAAAACCCTTACTGGATTATCAATAGAAACAGACTCACAGACTATAATAACCGTTTCACAGGATCTGTAAATGCAGCTCTCAATGTAGTAGATTGGTTTAATATTACCTATCGCTTAGGGTATGATAATTATGATAACGGGTCCTATACTTATATTGCTCCTGGCGGTGCTGTCCTGGAGAAATATCAAAAAGGTCGTCTCAACAAGAGCAATGGTAAATATAACTACTTGTCATCAAATTTGATGCTTAATTTCCAGAAGAGTTTCAATGATTTTGATTTTGGTCTTTTGCTTGGTCAAGCTATAGAAGACACTAAGAGATCCACATGGACACATTGGGGATATGATTTTAAAACCCCAGGTACTATCAGTTTTGCGAATATAATTGATCTAAACAAGTTTTTCACTGAGAGTAATATGAATAAACGTATGGTCAGTGTTTTTGGAGAATTTAGAGCCAATTACAAAAACATTGCCTATTTAACTGTGACTGGTCGTAACGACTGGTCATCAACTCTTCCAAAGGAAAACAGATCTTATTTTTACCCTTCTGTTTCAGGTAGTTTCCTGTTTACTGAGTTAATACCTAAAAATGATATTCTTTCTTATGGAAAGCTTCGTCTTTCATGGGCTCAAGTTGGTAAGGATGCTGACGCATATGCTACCAACACTTATCTTTGGCCATCTCAAACAGTCAGTGGTGAATTTGTTGGAACTGGTAATAACTGGACTGGAGGTGGTCCTAATTTAAAACCTGAGATTCAGACATCCTATGAGATAGGTACAGAGCTTAGATTTCTAAAGGGCAGGTTAGGTCTTGATTTCACATATTATAACAGTGAAACTAAAAACCAGCTTGCAGCCCCTCGTCTTTGCCAGTCAACAGGCTATATATTCCTCACTCTAAATAGTGGTTCTGTGAAAAATAAGGGTATGGAGCTATCAATAAATGCTACTCCAATTGATAAAAAGGATTTTACATGGGATGTAACTCTTAATCTTTCCGGTAACCGTGGCAAACTTGGAGATTTTCTTCCTGGAGTAGGTTTGTTTTACGTAACCGATGTTCAGATAGGAGGTGTTAAGGCTGCTTCTATTCCAAATGGCGGCTATTTCCTTGGTATGACCGGAGATTACTGGATAAGAGAAAAGGACGCTGACGGCAAGGAAATCCCAGGTGGAAGGTATGTAATTGATGAAGCTACAGGACTCTATACCACAACTAAAGTCACTACTAATATTGTGGGTAACAGGGAACCTAAGGTTATTGGAGGTTTGAATAACAGTTTCCGTTATAAGAATCTGGATTTTTCATTCCTTCTCGATATAAGGATAGGTGGTGATATCTATAATGGTACTGAGTACTACACTACAATGAAGGGTTTAAGTAAAAGGACTCTCCAGCGTGATGCCGTAACTGTTTCCGGTGTAGGAAAAACTTCCGGTCAACCGTTAAGCTATACTTATGAGCGTGGCCAAAACTACGTTGTTAACAATGCAACCTATTCAGGAGCCTATATGATACAGCAATACTGGTCAAGTTACTGCGATAATTCATATAATTTTATTACAGACACAAACTGGTTAAGACTTCGTTCTATCTCACTCACATATGATTTTACAAGCATGTTCAAGAAAGATGGTTTTATAAAAGGTCTTTCTGCAAACGTATCAGGCAACAACCTGTTTGTATGGACTAACTACAAAGGGATGGACCCGGAAGTAAGTGTTTCAGGATCCGGGACAGGAGGTTCAGGTTCAATGGGTATTGATTACTGTGGTGTGCCTTCGACTAGGAACGTGACATTTGGCATCAATTTAACATTTTAATTAACAGATTTAGAAAGGTATGATTATGAAAAATATATTACGTATAACTTTAAGTCTGGTTTTTCTACTTAGTATCTCCTCATGTAATGAATGGTTAGATGTCAATGTTGACCCTAATAATCCAAGTGAGAAGAGTGCTACAGTAGAAATCAGGCTGCCATGGATACAACATTATTTTATGTATGCATATGGTACTGCCAACATGCGAACAAGTACAATTGCAGGAATTATTACACAAACTTCAACTACTACTGGAAATGGTCTTTTGGCTGCATGGAATCCTGGCCAGGTAAGTTGCACAACTATCTATCAGAACTGGTTTGTTGGTGCAGGCGTGAATATTCAGCCAATGATCGATAAGGCAAATGAAACCGGTTCCTATCATTATATCGGAGCTGCTTATTGTATAAGGGCAATGGGCTTTTTAATGATGCTCGATCTACATGGAGAGATTCCTTATACAGAGGCTTTCACAGGTAAATACAACCCTAAATATGATGATGGTGAGACTATTTATAATGGTTGTATGGCTGATCTGGATCGTGCTATTGAGTACTTTAACATGACACAAAAAGCTGGTTCAACACCGCTATCTGCCGGAGATACCTGGAATGGCGGAAATGTCCAGAAATGGATTAAATTGTGTTATGGAGTTAAGGCTCGTTATCTTAACATGATTTCAAAGAAGTCAAATTACAGTGCTGATGCTGTTCTTGCAGCATTGGAAAATGCACCTCAATCCAATGCCGACAATACTGTTATGAAACATTACAATGTTCAGGGAGATGCCACCAATATTACTGTGGGAGACCCTTATCAAACTAACACAACTTGGGATGCTGTAGGATATGGTACTTCACAACGTATGACCAGATGGTATCTGAATCTTTACACTAATAATTATACTGGTGGTTCTGGCGTAATCGATCCAAGATTTCCAAAAGTTGCTCCTGCAATGATGAAAAACATAAAATTAGATGCTGCTGGCAAGATTTTAAGTTATGAATGGGCTAGAGATATTGGAGTTGACATGATGAACTCCGATATTCGTCAGAATAGTGGACCAATGCTTGCTTCTTATGCAACAGCAGATAAGGTTTTAAAGTATACTATTACCGATGAAGCTGAAAGAAATGCCTTTATTGCTTCTCTTGGGAGTAAGCCATATACTGTCAGTGGAAATGATGTTTCTGTCACATATAAAAAAGGTTCTTTTTATATTAACAATACAAACTACAAAAGAGCAGGGGACACAGTATATGTTAACTTGAGATCCAACAGTTTGTCTACAAGCGGAAGGTCTGCAACTGATACATATTACTATATTTTGTCTGATCAAGATGCTGTAGCTGGTACAGGTACATTCTATGCAAGGCCTGATTCTGATTCTGATATCATGACTTATGCTGAAATGTGTTTCATCAAGGCAGAGGTTTATCTTAGAAAGAACATGCCGGCACAGGCTCATACAGCATATCTCGCAGGTATTCAGGCACATTTTGACCGTATGCAGACAAAACTCCGTGAGTGGAAAGCAATGGGGGTTACCAATCCTGATCAGATGCCTATGAGTGATGCAGATATAGCAGCTTATATGGCAAGTGCTGCGGTTGTTCAAAATCCTGCAAATCTGACAATGGCCGAGATTATCAAACAAAAAATGATTGCTCTAGGCTTTGACTATCAGAATTGGAACGATATGAGGCGTTTTAACTATAGCGCTGGCAATATTGGCAACTTTGGTGTTGTATATGTTGATTATAAGAGACCTTATGAGTTCAAGGCGACAAATAAGATGACAGGAACAAGCCCTACAGATTTGACATACTGGTTCCGTCGCTTCAGTCAGAGTACTCATGAAAGTAACTACAACAAAGATCAGTTAATGGCTTCAAATCCTCTTGCAATGCAGGATG
>DOVA01000043.1 GCA_003520315.1 Rikenellaceae bacterium
TTTTGGCTAAAAAAACACAATCTTCTTCTTTAATGGCCTCTTTAACTTTCTCAATATCCACATAGTCAGAGATATTGCCTCCGCATGCACAAATATATACTCCAAGTTTTTTGTCTGTCATCACTGTTTTTGATTAATATAGGAAATAACCTCAGCTGCTGCAGAGCCTGCTGACAGTATTGAATCTGGAATGTCTTTTGGCCCGGATGCTGTTCCGGCAACAAAGACTCCCTTAACAGTAGTTTTGGCTGGACTTAGTATAGGGTCATCTTGCAGGATGAAACTTTGATCATCAACTTTTGGCGCTATGTTTTTGAATAGCGAGGGGGTTTCTTTGTTAGCAAGTGTTCCTACAGATAGAACAACCATATCATGTTCTGTTTCTTTGATTTTTCCACTTTGTATATCTTCATATCGAAGTATCAGATTACCATTGGGCAATTCAGATATTTTGCCTATTTTTCCCTTGACAAACTTTACTCCCATACCTCTTGCTTGTTCGTAAAATTCATCATATCCTTTTCCAAAAGCTCTTATGTCTATATAATATAGGGTTACATCTGCCATTGGTAGTGCTCCCATAAGAAGTTGAGCCTGCTTGATGGAGTACATGCAACATATTTGAGAACAAATAGGATTGCCTGCAGAATCGTCCCTTGAGCCTGCACAGAGCACATATGCAATTTTATCAGGAACTTTCCCATCGCCCGGTCTCAGAATTGTATTATAAGGTCTAGTCGGGGCGAGCTGTCTCTCCATTTGCATTGATGTTAGAACATTTCTGAAATGGCCTTTACCATATCTATCCATCTTTTCTGGATCAGCCAGATTGAATCCTGTGGCAATAATTACTGTTTTTGAGTTAATTTCGTACTGTCTCTCCTCTTGTGTGAAATCTATGCAGTTTGAAGGGCAAATTTTCTCGCATGCGCCACACAATATGCAATTTTCCATGTCAACAGCAGCAACTTTAGGATTTGCAATGCTGAATGGTATAAAAACCGCCTTCCTTCCTATAAGGTTAAATTGATATTCATCTTTTACGATGACAGGACAGGATTTTTCACACAACTGACAGCCTGTACAATCTTCGGCTATTACGTATCTCGGTCGGCGGCTTACCAGTGTGGTAAAATCATATTCTGAGTTTTTTTCAATGGTTTCGACGTCGCTTTCTGTAAATATTGTAATGTTGGGGTGCCTTGAAATTTCCGATACTTTTGGAGTAGTAATACAAGCAGAGCAGTCAAGAGTAGGGAAAACTTTACTAAGAAGTATCATTTTTCCTCCTATGGACAGCTCCTTTTCAATGATTGCAACTTTGTAACCGTTATTCGCCAGATTGAGTGCAGTTTCCCCTCGTGCAATTCCTCCACCAATTACAAGAGCATCAAATTGGAGTTTATTTCTTGTTTGCATTATTTTATTTATTTCCAGTTTTTAACAGATACTCATTGAAACTTTTTATTTGCTTTACAAAAGATTCACTGCAAACAGAACACATGGCTGCCATTTTCAATCTTGCAGGGTCTATACCCTTCTCTTTCATAATTTCATGCGTTTTACTTACTAAGTTTCCGGTTTTTTCCGTACAACTTTCACCATAGGTACAGTCACTGCCGTCAGCTGCAATAAAAACACCATCAAATCCTTTTTCAAGAGCCCTTAATATCCATTTTGGCTTTACACTTGATGAACAAGGCAGCGCAATAGCATATACCTGAGGAGGATAATGCAATTTCAACAGTCCTGCCATATCAATGGCAGGATCTGATATTTTTTCGGTTGAGAAGACGAGTATTTTAGCTTGATTAGCCATCACTCATATAAATTATTCGTTCTTGCGCATGTAAATTTTATAGTACCCGTTTTCTTCAATTGTTCCAAGGTATTCATGTCCTTGTTTTGCACACCATTTTGGTATGTCTATTTTAGTCCCTTCATCGGCTGAAAGGATTTCCATTACATCTCCATTTTCGATGGTACCAATAGCCTTTTTTGCTTCAAGTAACGGGCCTGGGCAGGCTGTACCTCTTGCATCAACACTTTTCGCTATGTTCAATGCTTTAAGTTCTTCTTGTGTCATAAGAGTAATTATTATTAGTATTATTTAATTGGTTATTAAACAAATAGTTGAGCGGCACTTTCGCAGGCATCTGCCACAAATGTGGTTGCACCGGCAAAAGTCAAATGAGGATAGTCAATGATTTCTTCTTTCTTAAATCCCATAAGTCCCATTGACATTTCACATACAATAAACTCAATNNGCCGTTTTAAACATCTCGTCAAGAGAGAGAACGTTGTTCTTGTGCATCAGTTTTTTGATCATAACTGGTCCCATTCCGCACATATTCAACTTCGAAAGTTTGAGTTTGTTTCTGCCTTTAGGAAGCATGAAACCAAACATCTTAGAAATAAAATCTTTTCCCTTGGGATGCTTTTTAGGGTCGCGCAGAGCAGAGAGTGACCAGAAAGAAAAGAAAATTTTAACTTTTGTATCCATTGCTGCAGCAGCGATTGATATAATCATTGTTGCCAGTATCTTATCCAAGTCTCCAGATACGCAAGCTATGGAAAGTTGGTCTTTTCTTCCATTTTCCATTTTTTGAACCTTTTTTTGCAATTTGTCAATTTGCTGTTGTAACAGTTCAATTGTGACTTGATTATTTTCTTCCATAATCTCTATTTTTTTTGCAAAATAAAATATTTTACGCAAGATATTTTTTCTAAAGGACATGATTCTTATCCTATAAAATAGTGATGTATATCACAATTTCTTATATTTGCAACGTAAATAATTTTCTTATGGAAAATAAATGTCAGTTTTGTAATTATAGATCTATGGCTGAGAGTAAGCTTTCAGAAGATGAATTAAACGAGTTGTCACATAACTCTCTTAATGTTAGCTTCAAAAGGGGAGACACGATCATCAGGCAAGGTACATATTCCACAAATGTTGCTTACCTCAAAAGTGGATTAGTAAAAATACATATTAATGGTCCATATCACGAACATACAGTAAAAATTGTTAAATCTTCCAATTATCTTGGTTTACCGACCACTTTTGCAGATAAGATCAACCAGTATTCTGTGACAGCTGTCGAAAATTCAGAAGTATGCTTTATTGATATATCTTTTTTTAGAAAAATGTTAGCAGAAAATCATGATTTTAGCAGCCAGATAATAGTGGAGTTGTGTAAGGGTGAGATAGATTCTTACCAAAGATGTGCAAGCCGAACACAAAAACAGGTTAGAGGCAAAGTGGCCGATATCTTGATAGATTTTGCAGACAGCCTGTATCATTCAGATAGCTTTACCATACAGATTAATCAGGAGGATTTTGGAAATTTGGTAGATTCGTCAAGAGAAAGTATTAGTAGAGTTTTAAGTGATTTTGCGAAAGAGGAGATTATTAAAATTTCGGGGAAAAATGTTCAGATACTAAACAAAGAGATGCTATACAAAATTAGCAAACTCGGCTGGTAGTGTTAGTGGAAGTTGTCTAAAAATGTCATTTTGTCTTATAACATTCCTTTGGCAAAAATTTTGTGACTATCTTCGCGTTGGAAAGTAAAGTTATTATGGTAATGAAAGATAAAAAAAAGGAAAATAGTCAAGAAAATCCAGATACTGTTTCTCAGCAGGTTCCTGTGAACGAGGCTGCAGATAAAGTTGCAGATAATGTTTCAGTTCTACCTGAACCAGCAGACGTCAAGGATGAAAAGGAAGAAAAAATTGCAGAATTAAATGACAGATATTTGAGACTTGCTGCTGAATTTGACAATTACAGACGCAGAACAGCAAGAGAGAAGCTGGAACTAATTCAAACCGCTTCAGAGGATATCATTAAAGGCATTCTTCCTATTCTTGATGACTGTGAGCATGCAATCGATTTGCTTAAAAACATTGAGGGTGACCATAAGGCTGCCATTGAAGGCACTGAGCTTATCTACAATAAACTTTACTCATATTTGGAATCCAAAGGGCTTAAACGGATGGAAGTGATGGGAAAAGAACTGGACACCGACTTTCATGAGGCAGTAGCACAAATGCCGGCTCCTGATAAAAAACATAAAAATAAGATTATTGATGTTGCCCAACAGGGCTATACTTTGAATGGCAAAGTTATCAGATATGCCAAAGTGGTAATTGGTGTTTAACTGAATTAAGATGGCAAAGAGAGATTATTACGAGGTTTTGGGTGTTTCCAAAGGGGCATCTGCAGATGAGATTAAGAAGGCATACAGAAAACTTGCTCTTAAATATCATCCAGACAGAAACCCGGGTGATAAAGATGCTGAGGAAAAATTTAAAGAAGCAGCTGAGGCCTATGATGTCCTGAGCGATCCTGATAAAAGGTCGCGTTATGATCAATTTGGTCATGCAGGTATTAATGGAGCTGCAGGAAGCAGTGGTTTTAGTGGTGGTGGCTTTTCAATGGATGACATTTTTAGCCAGTTTGGGGACATATTCGGTGGACATTTCGGTAGTAGTGGTTTCGGGGGCTTTAGCAGTTTCGGAAGTTCTGGCAGAAGTAGTAGTTCCAAGCGATCCAATAGAGGCTCCGACATAAGGATCAGGGTAAAACTGGATCTTAAAGAAATTGCTCATGGTACTGAAAAAACAGTCAAAATAAACAAGCAAGTAGAATGTCCATTATGCAAGGGTAAAGGTGCTGTTTCTGAAGCCGATATACATACTTGCGAAACATGCAGGGGTACGGGACAGGTTTCAAGAGTTACTCAGACATTTCTCGGCACCATGCAGACATCTTCTGTTTGTCCTTCATGTCATGGTGAAGGTAAAAAGATTGTAAGACCATGTTCAAGATGTGGAGGAGATGGTCTTGTGAAGGATATGGAGGAGATTTCTTTTAAAATTCCTGCCGGTGTAGCTCAAGGAATGCAGCTTACGGTTCAGGGGAAGGGAAATGCTGCCAAACATGGTGGTGTGAACGGCGATCTGCTCGTTGTTATTGAGGAGGATGATCATCCTGAACTGCAGAGGGACGGAAACGATTTGATATATACACTTTTTATTTCTGTTCCTGATGCTATTCTTGGTTGTGATGTGGAGGTGCCATCAGTCGATGGGAAATTAAGAATAAAGGTAGAGCCGGGTACTCAATCAGGCAAGATACTTCGATTAAGGTCTAAGGGTTTGCCGGATGTTAATGGTTATGGTTATGGCGATCTACTTGTATTTATTCAGGTTTGGATCCCTAAAAAGATTGATAGACAAGAAAGAGAAGTTCTTGAGAAAATGCGGTATTCTGACAATTTCAAACCTTCTCCTAGTAGGGAAGACAGGAATCTCTTTGAACGGTTGAAGAAAATGTTCTCATAAATAGATTTTTATGATAGAGATAATAGGTCTAATGTCTGGAACGTCACTTGACGGTTTGGATATTTGTCATGTTTGTTTTGACCGTAATAATGACAGATGGTCTTATAATATACTTAACGCTGAATCAGAGGAATATCCTGCAGATATTAAGGAAAAACTTGCCAATGCACAAAATATGTCTGCATTTGAATATGCTCTTTTTAATTCTGATTATGGGATATTTATAGGAAAAGCAGTCAAGTCATTTGTTGATCGTCATAATATAAAGCCCGATTACATTGCTTCTCATGGACATACCATATTTCATCAACCATCAAGAAGATTTACCGCTCAGATAGGATCCGGTGCTGCAATAGCTGCTGAATCAGGGATTGATACTATTTGTGATTTCAGGACAACAGATGTTGCTTTGTATGGACAGGGAGCGCCACTTGTCCCGGTTGGTGACAGAGCTCTTTTTCCTGAATATTCATATTGTCTTAATCTGGGTGGTTTTTCAAATATATCATTTGATGATGGAAATTCAAGAATAGCATATGATATATCTCCTGTAAACTATGTGCTTAATTATTATACAAGAAAGATAGGACTTGAATATGATAAGGATGGGAATATGGCACGTTCCGGCAAAGTAATCCGACAGCTTTTAGATAAGTTGAATTCGTTGGAATTTTATGAGCATAAAGGGCCAAAATCTTTGGGAAGAGAGTGGGTAGAAGATGTGATTTTTCCTTTGATTGACAGTTTTAAAATTTCTACAGAGGATGCTTTGGCAACTTTTTGTGAACATGTAGCCTTTCAGACTGGAAGGCATATTAAAGGTGGAAAAGTGCTTTTAACGGGAGGAGGCGCATTTAACAAGTATTTGGTTGCACGTATGAGAGCTCTTGCGCCTCATTGTGAATATGTTGTTCCTGATCCGTTGACTGTTAATTTTAAGGAAGCTCTGATTTTTGCATTTTTAGGAGCACTTTATGTTTATGACATCCCAAATTGTCTTTCTTCTGTTACAGGAGCTGTCAGTGATTCTGTTGGTGGTGCACTATATAAGGCTGTAAAGCATATATAATTTTGCGAAGTTCGAAATAATTCATACATTTGCACTCCAAATTTTATAGCAACCGCTTACAAGAACAAATTAGTCTGTAATGTTGCGTAACAACACATTGAAGAAATGGATTTAATTAAAGTTGCTGAGCAGGCATTTGCTAAAGAAGCAAAAGAATTTCCCTCTTTCAAGGCAGGTGACACAATAACAGTTACCTATAAAATTAAAGAGGAGAGTAAAGAACGTCTCCAGAAATATCGCGGAGTAGTGATACAGAGAAAGGGTACAGGTTCAACACAGACTTTTACAGTCAGGAAGATTTCAAACGGAGTCGGTGTTGAGAGAATATTCCCTCTTAATTCTCCATTTATTGATTCTATCGAGGTCAATAAATATGGCAAGGTACGTAGAGCAAGGATTTTCTACCTGCGTGAGCTTACAGGTAAAAAAGCGCGTATCAGAGAGAAAAAACGCAATATTACTAAGGACCTTGAATCCTGAAATTTTTTAGGCCCCGTAGCTCAACTGAATAGAGTA
>DOVA01000157.1 GCA_003520315.1 Rikenellaceae bacterium
GTTAAAGCAATCATTGTAATAGGTAACGAAGAACATCAAATTGCAAAGGAGGCAACAAAAGAAGAAAAGAAGGAAATTAAGATAGATGAATTTGGATTTTAATCTTTAAGAAGTTCAGGTCGAAGTTTTTTTGTTCTTTCAATTGATTCTTTCTCTTGCCAATCTTTTATAAGCTTTGGATTACCTGAAAGAAGAACGTCAGGGACTTTCCATCCGTTAAATTCTGCCGGTCTTGTATAAACAGGAGGTGCAAGTAAATTGTCCTGGAATGAGTCGCTTAAGGCTGACGATTCGTCAGAAAGTGCACCAGGAATCAGACGAATGACTGCATCACAAATAATTGCAGCCGGAATTTCTCCGCCGCTGAGCACATAATCTCCTATTGATATTTCTCTGGTAATAAGATGTTCTCGTATTCGATGATCAATTCCTTTGTAATGTCCGCAGAGTATTATAATATTATTCATGCATGAGAGTTGATTTGCCATCTTTTGATTAAAAAGTTCTCCATCAGGACTCATGTAAATTATTTCATCATAATTTCTTTCGTCTTTCAATTTCGTAATTATCTTAAATACAGGCTCAATCATCAAAACCATTCCGGCATCTCCTCCAAAACAGTAGTCATCTACCTGTCGATAATTACCTTTCCCGTATTCACGTATGTTGTGAATATGGATTTCTGCCAGACCACTTGACTTAGCTCTTTGTACAATAGAATGATTTAAAGGACTTTCAAGCAATTCTGGAACAACACTTAATATATCTATACGTATCATTTTGCAAATTTACATAAATCACGATGTTAGCATTTTTTTTTTATCTTTGCAAGAAAATAACATTTTAGCCTTTCAATAATGGACCAAGACAATATTCCTACTGCTTCTCAAGAGCAATTCAAGGAGAAAGATATCCTTGAAAATACGATAAGTAAAGACTCTGATTCAGAGTATCCAGATCATTCAAATAAAAGTTTAAAAGAGATTCTGCAGATATTTCAGGAGATGATTGAACGTGGAGATCAGCAGGAGTTGTATAAACATGCCGAAGGGATAAAAGCTGCTTTTTACAAGGCTCTCAAAAGAGAAAAAATAGCAGCCGGCTTTATAGAGCCTTCTGAAAACAATGTTGTAAATGAAGATGATCAGACTGAGTCAAATATCTCTCTTAATCCTTTTGCTGAAGTTGAGAGGGGTTTTAAAGAGTTATTTAACAGATATAAAACTTTAAGAAGTGATTTTCTCCAAACTATCGAGAAACAAAAAGAGGAAAATTTGGCTAAGAAACTTGAAATTATTGAAGAATTAAAAGAACTACTTGAAAAACAGGAAGATCTTCATCATACATTTCCTGCTTTCAGAGAGCTACAAAACAGATGGAAGTCTATAGGACCTGTACCTCAGTCTAATAGTAAGAATGTTTGGGAAACGTATCAGTATCTAGTTGAGAAATTTTATGATTTTGTAAAAATTAACAACGAACTAAGAGATCTTGATCTCAAGAAAAATCTCGAAATGAAGGTTGAATTGTGTGAAAAGGCAGAAGCACTCTCTGAAGAACCAAACGCTGTGTTAGCTTTTAAAAAACTTCAAAAGCTGCACGAAGAATGGAGGGAAATAGGTCCTGTTAGTAAGGAAATGAGAGAAGAGATTTGGGATAGATTTAAAAAAGCAACAGCAGTAATAAACAAAAATCAGCAACAATTTTTTGAAAACCAGAAGGATATTCAGAAACAGAATCTTGAACTGAAAAAGGCTCTGTGCGAGAGAGTCGAAGCCATAGTTGCAATGGAAGGCGAGAAGGATTGGAATGCACTAACAAAGGAAATTGAAAATATCCAGAAAGAGTGGAAAGGCATTGGTTTTGCTTCCAAGAAAGACAATCAAAAGATCTATGAACGTTTCAGGAGTGCATGTGATCAGTTTTATAACGCAAAGCGAGAACATTACTCAAACTTCAAAAGTGTAATGCAGGAGAATTATGAGAAAAAGATTGCTCTTTGCGAGCAAGCAGAGGCATTAAAGGACAGTACTGACTGGAAACGTACTACTGATCAGCTCATCAGCATTCAAAAGAAGTGGAAGGAAATAGGTCCTGTGGCACGGAAACAGTCTGATGCTGTGTGGAAGAGATTTAGAGCAGCATGTGATGAATTTTTTGAAAACAAGTCAAAATACTATAATTCTGTTGATGATTCTTTTGAACAAAATTTAGCAAAGAAACTCGAACTCATCAAGGAAATCACTGATTATAAATTAGACACCAAGGAATTGGAAAATAGAGAGGCGCTTAAAGATTTTCAGGCCAGATGGGCTGAGATAGGTTTTGTCCCCTTTAAGGATAAAGAGAGGATCCAGGCTGCATACAGATATGCTTTAGAGCAGAAATTCGGAGATATAAGGAATTTAGATCAGGAGAATAAACTCAGTCGTTATAAAAAACATATCAAGGAAGTCCAGACATTTTCAAAAGGAGGTGGATTAAGGACAGAAAGAGAAAGGCTGATCCAGAAATACAGACAGATGGAACAGGATATAGCTATTTTGGAGAACAATATTGGTTTCTTTACTAAATCAAAGAATGCAGATTCTTTACTTCTCGAAATAGATAAGAAAATTTCTGCAGCCAAGTATGAATTGACTCAGCTTGAGGAGAAAATTAAATTAATTGATAATCAAAAAGAACAACAATAGATGAAGAAAAATTCCACTATTGGATTTTTAATAATTGGAGCTATACTTATTGGGTTTAGTTGGTACAATTCCAAAATATACAATGAACAGCTAAAAAAACAGGCACAGATTGATTCAATAGCGCGCGTTAAAGCACAGGAGGTGTTGGAGCAAGAGGCACTTGATTCAGCTTCAAAGATTACAAGTTTCAAGGATTCTATTGGTATTGTTCCTAATAATGCTTCACAGTCAATTTATAAGGATTCTTTGCTTATTATGGCCAATGAAGCTTCTGAAGAATTTTTCACCCTTGAAAATGATAAGATTAAAATTACATTTATCAATAGGGGAGCTCAACCCTATAAAGTTGAGATTAAAAATTACTATACTTTTGATTCTCTTCCTCTTTTCTTGGTTAAAGATAGTGCCAGTTCACTGTCTTTAGTGCTGTTTACAAATCAGGAGATAAAAACGGATGCTTTTAAATTTAACAGAGCTGAGTCATCTGATTCTTCTGTAATTTACAGATTACCCTTCGATGAAGATTCTTTCATAGAATACACCTATAATTTATCCGCCGGCAGTTATTTAGTAGATTTTAATATAAGGCTTGTGGGTATGCAGGAACATATTCAGAAGAAGGTTACGACCATGGATCTTAACTGGGTAATGGATGTTCCAAGACTCGAAAAGGGATATGATAATGAAAAAAATTATTCGTCAGTACTTTATAAACATCCAAATGCAAAAAGCGTTGAAAGTCTGGGGTTAAGAAAACAAAACGCAGAGAAGGATGTAAGAACGAAAATTAATTGGGTTGCATTTCAACAGCAGTTTTTTTCAGCAATACTGGTTTCAAAGGATAATTTTAACATGGGTTTTCTTAGCTATAAAATTTATCCAGAGGAGGATCCTTTTAAAAACTTGATGCATTGTGAAGCCAATATGCAGATTCCGTGTTCCTATGGAGAAGAAATCAATCTTCCTTTTCAGCTTTATTATGGTCCTAACCACTACAAAACCCTTAAATCATATGGTCAAGGCTTTGAAAAAATCGTTCCACTGGGAGGCTGGCTGATAGGTTGGATTAATAGATTTATTGTCATTCCTGTTTTTGACTTTCTAAGCAAGTTTATAAGTAATTATGGTATTATTATTTTAATTCTCACTTTAATTATCAAAATAATAATTTCTCCTCTTACATTAAGGTCTTATATGTCAACCGCAAAAATGCGTGTTTTAAAGCCAGAAATTGATAAGATTAATGAAAAATATCCCAGGAAAGAAGATGCACTTAAAAAGCAACAGGAAACTATGGCGGCATATAAAAAGGCGGGTGTCAGCATGTTTGGAGGTTGTATCCCTGTCTTATTGCAGATGCCTATTCTGTTTGCCATGTTTAAGTTCTTTCCCGCATCATTTGAATTGAGGCAGCAAGGTTTTCTTTGGGCAGAAGATTTAAGTGGTTACGATTCTATTCTCAATTTACCCTTTAGAATACCTCTCTATGGTGATCACGTGAGCCTTTTTGCACTGCTAATGGCTCTTTCAACATATTTTTATTCCAAGATGAATGCAGATCAAATGGGCTCTGGTCCACAAATGGCGGGTATGAAATTTATGAGTCTCTATTTTATGCCGATATTTCTTCTTGTCCTCTGTAATAATTTCTCAAGTGGTTTGAGTTATTATTACATGCTTTCAAATGTTCTGACAATGCTTCAGACGTGGATAATAAGAAAGTTTTTCGTGGATGAAAAGAAATTATATGCCAAGCTTAAGGAAAAGGCTTCATCAAATGCACCTGTTAAAAAGTCAAAATTCCAGCAAAGGCTTGATGAAGCTTATAGGATGCAACAACAACAGCTTCAACAGCAGAAGAAAAGGAAATGACTATTTCCGAAAGAATATTGAATATTAGAAACGAATTACCACCTTCTGTTAAATTGGTGGCTGTTTCAAAATTTAAACCTGTAGAAGATATAATGGAGGCGTATAATGCAGGTTTAAGAGATTTTGGTGAGAATCGTCCACAAGAAATGGCTGAAAAAATAAAACTGCTTCCAAAAGACATTAAGTGGCATTTTATAGGTCACCTTCAGACTAATAAGATTAAACTGATTCTGGGTGACGTATTCATGATTCATTCAGTAGATTCTTTAAAACTTTCCCGGGAAATTAATCGTCAAGCCTATTCAAGGGGGTTGGTTAAAGATTGTCTTCTACAGGTTCATATCGCAAGAGAAGAGACGAAACAGGGATTTTTGATAGAAGAGCTTAACTGTTTAATTGAGGAGCTGTTATCTCTTGAAAATATCAGAATTTGCGGACTGATGGGAATGGCCTCTTTTGTAAATGACATAACTCTTATAAGAGGAGAGTTTCGAAATCTTAAAGAACAATTCGATTATCTTAAAAAACATTATTTTACTAAAAACGATTGTTTCAAAGAAATTTCAATGGGTATGTCCAGTGATTACAAAATTGCAATTGAAGAGGGGAGTACAATTGTACGAATTGGGACGGGGATCTTTGGGAGTCGTTTACAATCTACCAAATAATTGGTGTTTTACCTTGTTTGAGAAGAATTTCATTTGTTTTTGAAAAGTGCCTGCATCCAAAAAAAGCACCTTTGGCAAGGGGAGACGGATGTGCCGCTTCAAGAACGTAATGACGCTTGGTGTCAATTAATGTTTTTTTACTTCTT
>DOVA01000112.1 GCA_003520315.1 Rikenellaceae bacterium
AAAGAGAAATTTATTTATTTGTTATTTTTATTTTTTTTCTCGTCTATAGTTACTTTTGCTCAACATCGAGTCAGAGATTATGGCATTCAAATTGGCGTTTTTAATACAGGTAAATATAATGCTATAACAGATGTTTCCGGAGTAAGCGTCGGTCATTTAACCAAGATTGAAGGAGATGATATAAGAACCGGCGTTACTGCAATAATACCTCATCAAGCCAATATTTTCAGGAACAAAGTTCCTGCTGCGGTTTATATTGGTAATGGTTTTGGCAAGTTAGCGGGCATTTCTCAGATAATGGAACTTGGCAATATTGAGACACCTATCATTTTGACAAATACTATGAGCATTGCTCCTGCTTTAGATGCATTAATAACTTATACTCTTATGCAGAAGGGCAATGAGGGTGTCGTTTCTGTTAATGGTGTAGTAGGGGAGACTAACGATAGTGAGTTAAACAATATCAGAGCAAGAAAAATATCATCGCAGGATGTTCTATCGGCTATAAATAATGCTAAGACGGGACCGGTAGAAGAGGGATGTGTCGGAGCTGGTACAGGTACCGTATGTTTTGGTTTTAAAGGTGGTATTGGGACATCTTCGCGTGTTTTGCCTGCAACTTTAGGTGGATATACTGTCGGAGTAATAGTTCAGTCAAATTACGGTGGAAATCTTGTAGTAGATGGATTTAAAGCAGGCGAATTTTTTGAAAAATATCCTTACAGAAAAGATATTTTACAAGATGTAGATGGTTCTTGTATGATTGTTGTTATTACTGATGCTCCCATAACTTCACGCAATTTAGAGAGATTGGCCAAAAGAGCAATTATGGGTTTGGCAAAGACTGGCGGTATTGCTTCAAATGGAAGCGGAGATTATGTAATAGCTATGTCTGTCGCACCACAAAATTTGGTCAATGAACTTCAACCTTTTTATACACCGGAAGAACTTCAAAACGACGCTATGTCACCACTTTTTATGGCAACTATAGAAGCAACTGAAGAAGCTTTATTAAATTCGCTTTTTACCGCAAAATCAACGCGAGGTTTTAATGGAAGAGAAGTTCCAAGATTACCTGTGGAACAGATAATTAAATATTCTCGCCGGCAGTTAGATACTACCAAAGAAAATTATTGAATGGATATCTCCCTGCATGGATTTCAGCAACCATTGTGTATATGTCATTTTTAAGTTTGTCAATTTGAATTTTTTCTTTTGCTGATATAAATATACATGGATTATTTACCTTTTTCATCCATGTTTTCTTTAACTCTTCAAGACTGTAGTTTTCAGGTTTCTTTGGCCCAAAGTCATATTCATCCTGTGGAACGTATTTATATAGATCAATCTTGTTAAAAACCATGTACTGTGGCTTTTCCTTTGCACCAATTTCTGCCAGAGTTTCATTCACAACTTTTATCTGTTCTTCAAATCCTGGATGAGAGATGTCTACTATATGCATTAATATATCTGCTTCTCTAACCTCGTCAAGTGTGCTTTTAAATGATTCCACTAATTGATGAGGCAATTTTCTTATAAACCCTACTGTATCGCTTAGGAGAAATGGTACATTTTCAATTACCACTTTACGGACTGTAGTGTCAAGTGTTGCAAACAACTTATTTTCTGCAAATACGTCACTCTTTGACAAAAGATTCATTATCGTGCTTTTACCCACATTTGTATAGCCCACAAGAGCGATTCTAACCAGACTGCCTCTGTTTCCTCTTTGCGAGGACATTTGTTTGTCAATTTTTTTTAAATGTTCTTTAAGTTTTGCAATTTTATCAAGGATAATTCTTCTGTCAGTTTCAATTTGACTTTCTCCCGGACCTCTCATACCTATACCACCTCTTTGTCTTTCCAAATGTGACCACATTTTGGTCAGACGCGGCAAAAGATACTGGTATTGTGCCAATTCAACTTGAGTCTTTGCATAGGCACTTTTTGCTCTTTGAGCAAATATGTCTAAGATAAGATTAGTTCTGTCAAGTACTTGACACTTTAATTCTGTTTCGATATTTCTAAGTTGTGATGGTGTGAGTTCATCGTCAAAAATTACTAATTTTATGTTATTATCTGTTATAAATTTTTTGATTTCCTCAATTTTTCCTTTTCCCACATAAGTCTTGTTATTGGATTTTTCCATTTTTTGAATAAACTTTTTTTCACAAACTGCCCCAGCCGTTTCAGCAAGAAATTCCAGCTCTTCAAGATATTCCGTTACTTTAGATTCATCATCATTTGATGTTATGATGCCAATAAGTACACATTTCTCTAATGTCATAAAATATTAATGTTGTTTATTATATGTAAAAGGCTGCATCTGTAAGAAGCAGCCTTTATATAATATTTATGTAAGTATTTTTATCTTAATTGGAAAATTACCGGGAATATATAGCGGACCTTTACAGGTTTATCTCTTTGCCTTCCGGGTGTCCATTTAGGTGATGAAGAAACGACTCTTACAGCTTCTTTATCCAAAGCAGGATCGACACCTCGTATAACCTTAACGTCCCTGACACTTCCGTCTGTATCTACTACAAATTGCAGGGTTACTCGTCCTTGTATACCATTTTCCTTGGCAACTTCAGGATAAACTAACCTCTCAAAAACCCATTTTGTAAAAGTATTTTCATCGCCACCCATAAATTTTGGCTTTTCTTCTACAATCTGGAATGGAATCTCTTCTTCCTCAACTGCTTCTGTCTTACCTGTTCCTACAACATAATTTTTGATGTCCACTCCCAGATTTTTATCGTCTTCTGTATTGATTAGTAAATCTGTGTTAACTTTAATATCATTATCGACAATTTGCAATTCGTCTGTAACGAGAGGTATTTCCATTGATGGAGGAGGAGGAGGAGGTGTTTCTTGAGTTATAGGAATCATCTCTTCTTCAATGGTAACAGCTGTATCAGCTTGAAGGGTTGTTTCTTGCTTGTCTGTGCTTTTCCACTCAAAGGCAAACAGGGAAACAGCAAGAGCAATTATTAGCCCGATCTCCCTAAACATTAATTTTTTGCTTTCCAGATCGGCTTTAGGTGTTTTCTTTACTTCCATAACTTTATCTATGCGATTTTGAGTGTGTAAAAATAATAATAAATTGCTATTTGACAAAAGCTATTGTGGATAAACTTTTGCTAAATATTGTCAAGTATACTTAAATCAGCCAGTTATGCGCTTATTAATTTGTTGAAAACTTTTGTGGAGCATATCGGAATCGAACCGATGACCTCTTGCATGCCATGCAAACGCTCTAGCCAACTGAGCTAATACCCCTCCTTATTATTTTTATACAAAAATTGTTCCATCTTCGGAATGAACTATCAGACTAATTTCAAGTCCTTTAGTACATTATTTGTTGTTCTTACAGCTTCTGCGCTTTGTTGAAAAAGCGTCCTTTCTTCAAGATTAAGGTTCAGTTCTATTATCTTTTCCCAACCATTTTTCCCGATTATACATGGAACTCCAATACAAATATCATTTTGGAAGTACTCACCTTCAAGATATACACAGCATGGATATACTTTTCTTTCATCATGTACTATTGCTCTGACCAATGCTGCAGCATTGGCTCCTGGTGCATACCAGGCCGATGTGCCTATGAGCTTTGTCAACGTTGCTCCACCTTTCATTGTGTCTTCGACAATTTGATCTAAAACATCTTTTGTAGTTAGTTCTGAGACAGGTATTCCTCTAAGGTTGGCAAATCTGATCAGTGGTATCATTGTTGTATCTCCATGTCCACCAATTACTAAACCTGCCACATCACTTGCTGGTGCATCAAGAGCCTTGCTAAGGTAATATACAAAGCGGCTGCTGTCAAGCATGCCTCCCATTCCTATTACTTTGTTTTTTGGTAAACCCGAGCTCTTAAGTGTAAGATATGTCATCGTGTCCATTGGGTTAGAGATTATTACCAAAATTGCATTAGGTGAATGTTTCAGCGAATTGCTTACTACCTCATTTACAATTGATGCATTTGTCCCAATTAGTTCTTCTCTTGTCATACCGGGTTTTCTCGGTATCCCTGATGTTATCACAATAACATCAGAATTTTCTGTGGCATTATAATCATTTGTTACGCCGGTTATTCTTGTTTCAAATTTGAGATGTTTTGCCGTTTGCATCATGTCTATGGCTTTACCTTCAGCCAATCCGGGTTTAACGTCAAGAAGAATAACTTCTGATGCTACTTGCATGAGGCTCATAGCATATGCGCAGGTTGCACCTACATTTCCGGCTCCTATTACACTAACTTTAGACATTTTATAAAAAAATTATTATTAGAATTGATTAATTTTGTAAAAAAAATTATATGGACCAAATAGAAGATTTCCGCACATATCGTGCCATGATGAATAAAAAAATTCTTGATCAGAATACTTTATTTTTTAAACGTTTTTTTAATTTAGATACAAGGACTTATGAAAATGGCGCCTTATCTTCTCAGACAAAAGAGATGCTTGGTCTTGTGGCTTCTATGGTTTTGAGATGTGACGATTGCATTAAATATCATTTAGAAAAATGTTTTGAATTGAAAGTTTCCAGAGATCAAATGTTTGAAATTTTTTCTGTTGCCAATTTAGTTGGTGGTTCGATTGTAATTCCCCATACACGGCGTGCATTGGAATATTGGGATGAACTAGAACTCAGGCTTAAAGATAATTCTTCGGCCTTATGATAAGATATTTTACAGAAGACATTACTTTTATTTTTAAATCAAAGCGTGCTTGTTCCAAATGGATAATTTCTGTTTTGCACGAAGAGGGTATTTTGGCATTAAAAAAATTAACTGATATTTCTTTTATATTTTGTTCAGATGATTATTTGTTAAATCTAAATAGAAAGTTTTTATCTCATGATTACTATACAGATGTAATAACATTTGACAATTCTGAGCAATCTACCTTTTCAGGTGATATTTTTATAAGTTTAGACAGGGTTAGAGATAATGCATTAACTTATAACCAGTCTTTTAATGATGAGCTTCATAGAGTGATGATTCATGGTATTTTACATTTAGTTGGTTACGATGATTTATCTGATTTAGAGCAATCTATAATGAGAAATAAAGAAGATTACTATTTAGCAAAAAGAATTTTGGATGTTTAATAAGTTTGATGTTATTGTTGTAGGTGCTGGTCATGCTGGTTGTGAGGCAGCTCATGCTGCAGCTAAGATGGGTTCAAAAGTTCTTCTTGTTACTATGGATTTATTTAAAGTTGCTCAAATGTCTTGTAATCCTGCTGTCGGAGGTATTGCAAAAGGACAGATCGTAAGAGAGATAGATGCTTTAGGCGGCTATATGGGTATTGTTACTGATGCGAGTACTATTCAATATAGAATGCTGAATAAGTCCAAGGGACCGGCAATGTGGAGTCCTAGAGCTCAAT
>DOVA01000192.1 GCA_003520315.1 Rikenellaceae bacterium
CATTGCAACACCTCGAGTACGAGGTCTGCGTCCTAGCCAACGTTGACGTCCGGCTTTTCCGTCAGACTCCAGGTTATGGTCAGGATTGGACACTGTACCAACAGTAGCACGACATGTTACAGGAACCATTCTGGTCTCTCCTGATGGGAGTCTCAGAATAGCATGTTTTCCTTCACGAGCTGTAAGCTGAGCATATGTTCCGGCGCTTCGTGCCATTGCAGCACCTTGTCCTGGATGTAACTCAATGTTGTGAATAAGTGTTCCAAGTGGAATTTCTGATAATGGGAGAGCGTTTCCTAATTCCGGAGCAACTCCAGGGCCGGAGGCAATTACTTGTCCGACTTTAAGCCCGTGTGGAGCTATAATATAGCGTTTCTCTCCATCTCCATAAACAACTAAAGCAATTCGGGCACTTCTGTTAGGATCATACTCGATTGTCTTTACTGTTGCAGTGTAATTATCTTTATTTCTTAAAAAGTCGATAACGCGGTACATCCTTTTATGACCGCCTCCAATATAGCGCATTGTCATCTTACCTTCAGCATTTCTCCCTCCTGATTTTTTAATAGGTTCAAGAAGTGATTTTTCCGGTTGTGTACAGGTGATTTCTGTAAATGCGCTTATAGCTTTATGTCTTGTTCCCGGAGTGACCGGTTTAAATTTACGTATTGCCATTCGTCTTAAATATTACTGTAGAAATCAATCTTATCTTCACCGGCCAATGTTACAAATGCTTTTTTATAATGATTTGTGCGGCCTGACAATAAACCCGCTTTTGTATAGCGGCTTTTGCGCTTTCCGTGGTAGTTTGCCGTATTAACATCCAATACTTTAACACCATACATCTCTTCGACCGCTGCCTTGATTTCCAATTTATTGGCGGCAGGGTCAACAATAAAACCGTAACGATTCAACTTCTCGCCCTGAATCGTCATTCTTTCTGTTACTATAGGCTTAATTAAAATTCTCATCGCTTTCTACGGTTTAATTACGTCCACGTAAATTGTCCTGAACACCGTCTACCAGTACAAGACTTGTTGAATTCAAAATATGATAAGTGTTTATCTCATTTAGCGTGATCACTTTCACATTTGGAAGATTGCGTGACGATAAGTAAATATTGTCTGAATTATTAGGGAGTACAAATAGTACTTTTCTGTCATTAACCTTGAGATTCTTAATTATCTCAATCATTTTCTTGGTCTTCGGAGCCTCCATTTCAAACGGCTCTACAATTGTAAGTGCCTGCTCCTTAGCCTTATAAGACAAGGCAGAAAAGCGAGCGAGCTGTTTTACTTTTTTATTTAGCTTGAAACTGTAATCACGAGGTTTGGGACCGAATACTCTGCCTCCACCAACATAAATTGGAGACTTAATGCTGCCATGGCGTGCGCCACCTGAACCTTTTTGACGAATAATTTTCTTGGTGCTGTAAGCAACTTCGCTTTTTTCCTTGGTTTTGTGAGTACCTTGGCGCTGATTTGCGAGATACTGCTTTACATCAAGATAAATGACGTGATCATTTGGTTCAATTTCAAAAATACCGGGGTCAAGTGATACTTTTTTCCCGGACTCTGTTCCATCTATTTTATAAACGGGTAATTCCATGATGCTTAATCCTCCACAATAACATATGAACCTTTACAGCCGGGGACAGACCCTTTAACAATGAGAAGGTTGTGCTCAGGAATAATTTTGACAACTTTAAGGTTCAAAATTTTCACTCTTTCACCACCCATATGGCCAGCTAATCTTTTCCCTTTGAAAACTCGAGATGGCCATGAAGATGCGCCCATTGATCCTGGTGCGCGTAGTCTGTTGTGCTGACCATGAGTCTGGCCACCAACTCCTCCAAATCCATGGCGTTTCACGACGCCTTGAAAGCCTTTTCCTTTCGATGTTCCAATAACATCTACCCATTCTAGCGGATCGTGAACAAATACGTCCGAAACGGTTACAGTATCGCCCAAGTGCAGTTCTTTTGTGTAATCCGCGGAGAATTCCACAACTTTGCGCTTGGGTGTGGTTTGTGCCTTTTTGAAGTGGCCCATCATGCCACTGCTGGTGTGTTTTTCTTTTTGTTCGTCATAGGCAAGTTGTACAGCGGCATAACCATCTTTCTCTACTGTACGAATTTGCGTAACAACACACGGACCAGCCTCGATGACGGTACAAGGAACATTTTTCCCATCATCATCAAAAACGGATGTCATTCCGATTTTTTTTCCAATTAATCCAGGCATTGGTTGTTAATTAGGTGTTTTATAATAAATTATACTATTCCGCATAAAAAATGCGGGCTGCAAAGTTACGATAATTTATTGTAAATGCAAGAGCACAGGGCACTATTTTAATCTTTGAAGCAACGCTTGCTTGGCATAGGAAGGTTTAAGTCTGTTCACAAAATAAAGTGCGTCATCTCGGTTTGATGCATTCGGACTTTTTTCATATTTCTCCACAAAATATGTGGCATGCTCTAAAAGATGTTTTCTACAATCTATATTAATCATTATCCCGTTCCCAAAGTCTGCATATGACATTCCTGAAACTATATCTGAGGAAGAAATTTCTTCTATCTCAGACATAGAAATGTTTGTAAGATTTATCGTTATTGAAGGGTAATAAAAATACTGTCGTGAGGGAATAGATACAGTAAGTTTAAGAGTATCACCTATAAGGGATTTTTCAATTGTAGTATTAAGTCTGTATTCTGAATATTCATAGTACTCTTCCAAAGAAGTAAACCACATTGAATCATCTCCAGGNNTCCATCTTTTCCATATAAATTATTCAGTAAAAGTAAAGTGTCAAGTTCTCCTTTTCTGGTCATGCCATGTATTCCAACACAAAATGCTTCTCTGTTTTCAGGGGATTTTTGAAGGATTTTATTGATATTTTCTATCCATTCACAAGGACGATAGAAGCCTCTTTCAATAACTTTCTTTTGGATACTTGAATTGACTTTTCCCGGGAACAACTTTTCAGCTTCTGTCTGGGCTGTCATAATTTGTATTGGAGGATATTCTCTGGCAGCTTCGATGTATGCTTTGTTTCCATCGGGCTCTGCCAAAGTTTTACAACCTCTTCCATCAAGTTCCAAAGTTATTATCTCCTGAGCTAATGCAAAGTGATTTTTTATCATTTCCACATTGGATTCATCATCTGCCTTAACATTGTGAAAAGCTATCCCATTGTCATAATTGACTATTTCTCTGACATTATCCCAAATTAACCCACTGAACATGTTAAATGCTTGTGGGGAGGGGGATGTATTCATAAAGCTCTCTTCGGGAGAGAGAGTTGTCGTAAAGGTAAATCTAACTTCATTCCCGGCGCCATCTGTTGATCCGAGAGTTTTATTCAAATAATAAACAGAAAGCGGCATATCACCGGATAAGAGGTTTACGGCATTATAATAGACATGTTCACTTACAGGCAAAGGTTTTCCGTTTATTGCAGCCCAAACTCTGCAATAGGCGTCTTGTTTGCAATCATCCATAGTTAATATCATTAACCATGATTTATTGTATTTGAGATATGGAATACTTGTTGAAATACTTTCAAACGGAATGTCGCCTTTTGTTTTTATGTAAATTTCGGCAACAATGTTACTGTTTTCATCTTTGTATGAATAAACATACAGAGGTTTAATATCTCTTTCCGGGACATCAAGGCATGATGTTAAACAAAAGATAAAGCACACAATTGATGATTTTATTATGACTCTTTTAATTTGTTTCATGTTTTATTCCAATGCTTGCTTTATGTCTTCATAGAGTGTTTCCGCATTTTCAAGGCCGACAGATAGGCGTATGCTTTTTTGAGAAACGTTCATAATTTCTCGCTGTTCGTCGGTGAAAGTTCCAAAAATAGTTGTAGCAGGGTGAATGGCAAGTGTTTTATTGTCAAAAAGGTTTGTGGCTCTTCTGATTAATTTAAGATTATTAATCAATCAAAATGCTTTCTCTTTGGATGGAAGATCAAACAAACTAAATGCACAGGGTTTGCAGCCAAATTGCCTAAGGCTTATTTGGTAAAACGGATTGTTTTTCAGGCCAGTGTAATTTACACTTTCGATGCCTTTAAGTGAGGATAAACGTTCTGCGAGTTCGAGGGTTGTTGAAGCTTCTTTTTCAAATCTAACCTCAAGAGTTTCCAGTCCAAGTGTCTGCATATAGGCAACTTGTGGCGTCATATAAGCTCCGAGATTTCTCATTACTTCCTTTTTAAGCTTGTATGTAAAAGCCTCTTTGCAAGTGTCAATACGTCTGAGTTTAGGCGATGAACCAAAGTCTGCCGTACCATAATCCAGTATTAAACCTCCCAATGAGGTAGCTCCTCCGGAAATATATTTGGTGCTTGAAACAATTTCTATGTCAACGCCGAAGTCTTTGGAAGAGAAAATGTGAAACGGCACAGCTGTAGTATCTGCGACCAAGGGAACTTTCGATTCTCTTGCAATAGCCGAAAGTGCTGTAAGGTCGGCAACTTCGAGTTGGGGATTTGTTATAATCTCCAAAAAAAGTGCTGCAGTATTTTTGTCAATATTTTTTTTGACTTTGTCAATATTTGTCATATCGCAGAACCTGACTTCAACTCCAAAATCGGCAAGTGTGGAATAAAAGAAGGAATAAGTGTTCCCAAAAATATGAGGAGATGTAATAATATTAGACCCAGACCATGCAAGAGTCATTATTGCATTACTGATGGCAGCCATGCCGGAATTAAGAGCAGTAACACTAAGGGCTCCCGTAATTTCTTGAACTCTTTGTTCAAAATATTGAACGGTAGGGTTAGTTAGTCGAGAGTAGACATGCTCGGATGTTCGTCCGCAAAAAGCCTCTTCCATCTCTTCAGCTGTGTTAAACTCGTACGCTGCAGTGTTGTATACAGGCATCGAGAGTGAGTTGTATGGATCTGGCTTTTCAAAGGGTTTATGTAGGATCTTAGCCAAATAATCTATATGCTTCATTTTAAAATTATTTGTTAATCAATTGTAAATATGCTTCTTCGAGTTGATCTAGAGCTTTCTCAAGAATAGATCTTGGGCAGGCAACATTCATTCTCATAAAACCAACTCCTTCTTTGCCAAACATAGCACCGTCATTTAATGCGAGATGGGCTCCATCAACAAAAAAATTGACAAGTTCTTTCTGTTCAAGACCTAAGTCTCGGCAATCGAGAAATACAAGATATGATGCCTCTGGTCTTATTGGTTTTATTCGGGGCATTTTTTCTGATAAACGGGTAAATAAATAAGTTATGTTATTCATGATATAGTCAAGAGCCTGATCCAGCCATTCTGTGCCATTGCTATATGCCGCCGCTGTACATGTGTAGGCAAACATATGTCCGGAATCATGTTCGCTTGCTGTCATGTATTTTTTGAAAAGTTTATTTATTTCTGGATTTGGAATTATTATATAGGAACTTAACAGTCCAGGCATATTAAATGCTTTACTTGGTGACATGAAAATAAGGGAATTGTTCTTTGCTTTCTCTGAGACAGTTGCAAAGGGGATGTGTTTGTTACCAGGAAATGTGAGGTCCGCATGAATCTCGTCAGAAAAAACCAATACTTGCTTATCGTAACATATGTCTGCGATTTTTTCCAATTCTTCTTTTGTCCATACTCTGCCACCGGGATTATGAGGATTGCATAGAATAAGCACATTACATCCTTTGATGTCAGTTCTGAATTTTTCGAAATCAATCTCAATATTGCCATTCTCAATTTTAAGTGAAGAGTAAACAACTTCTCTGTTATTATGCTCACTGACAAGAAAGAATGGGTGATATACAGGAGACATGACCATTATCTTGTCTTTTTGTTTTGTAAAACATTTTATAGCAAAAGCCAATCCCTGAACAATTCCGGGAGAAAAAGTCAGTATATCTCTCGAAACTTCCCAGTTGTATCTTATTTTAAGCCAATTAATTATGGATTTAGACCAGCTTTCAGGCACACTTGTGTAACCAAGAATTCCTGAATCACAACGTTTTCTAATAGCGTCGATGATATATGGAGGCGTCCTGAAATCCATATCTGCAACCCACATGGGGATTAAGTCTTCTCTTCCCCATCTTGCTTTGAGTGCTTCAACTTTAAGAGCATCACTGCCTTTTCTGTCTATTATTTCGTCAAAATCATATTTCATTGTCTGTAAAAAGCAAGTTATTTAATGATCAGCTTATCAGAGAATGCAGGTTAGAGACGATAAGTTTTACTGCTATGGCCATTAGGATAATGCCAAAAAATTTACGCATGACATAAATACCACTTTTGCCTATTTTTTGAGAAATATAATCAATGTTGCTGAGCACAAAATAGACAATGAGTATGTTTAAAAACAGAGCGATAATAATATTTATTACTTCATATTCTGCTCTAAGAGAAAGTATAGTAGTAAAGGAGGCCGCACCTGCGATGAGAGGAAATACAATGGGCACAATTGTGGCTGACTGTGTTGGACCATCGTCTTTAAATATTTGGATGCCAAAAATCATCTCCACGGCAAGAACAAGCAGAACAAGCCCTCCTGCAACGGCAAAAGATGAAATATCTACTCCAAAAAGTCCGAGAAGTGCCTGTCCTAAAAATAGAAAAGCCACCATGATTACCAGTGCAATCCATGATGCATTGAAAGGGCTGAACTTTTTATTGTTTTCTTTCATTCCGACAATAATCGGAACAGAGCCAAGAATGTCAATAACAGCGAACATTACAATAAATGCACTGAAAATCTCCCTAAAATTTATACCCATCTTTATTATTGTTATAATGTTGGCTGTAAAGATAATAAAAATTATCTCATATGGCTGGAAAGTGTGTCTATAAGCACTTTATTTGCAAAATTGTTTATAGCCGTACATTTTCGAAGATTGTAAAGGTCAAGGTTAGTAGAACATTCTCCACATATATCTACTCCTATGACATTATTTATCTCGGCAAGAGTTGAGAGTATTTCCTTAAGTTTTGTCAAAGAGAGTGATCCCTGGTTCCAATTGGTTGCAGAACAGTTTGTGTCCAGGACATCCTTGTCTATAGATATGTATACAGGTTCATCAAGTTTTAGTTCTGCAATCTGTAGCAAAGTCTCTTTTCTGTTTAAATCTTTATTGCTGTAAACAACTAATCGGTCTTTATATTTGAATTCTATATTGTCAACGTATTCTTCAGACACACCCAGAATGAAAACTTTTTTGAGGTAATGGTTAGTATCGATAAGATGTTTGATCCAGCAGCCGCAAGAGAGCAAATTGTCAAACAAAGGCGGCTGCAAATCAGGGTGATGATCGAACACTATTAAGTAAAAAGGTCTTTTTATTTTATCAGTCCATAGTTTGCTCATATAGTGATAATTCCCCGAATCGATAAAATGTATCCCATCAGGGGTGTAGGGAGAGATTTTCTCAATCAATTGCTTTTCTGCCTCTTTGTCACAGTATCGGCTGGTGCCTGATAATTGTGTACAGTCAATCCACTTATATTCGCAATTTTGTAAGCTTTTCTCATGTTCATGAACATGAGTGAAGTTCATAACCAAAACTTGGGGTTTCATATAAAGAAGGTCTTTTCCCCAAGTTAGAAAAATATTTGATGTTTGCGTTAATATTTAAAAAAATATACCTTTGAAGCATGTCTAAAAGGATAGTGATAAATAATTTGGAGGAAATCGAGAATGTTGCTGCCAGATTTCTGAAACTTACTGCCGGGAGTAATGTTATTGCCTTTTATGGGACAATGGGTGCCGGAAAAACAACTTTTATCAAGGCTATTTGCAAAGTGCTCGGTGTACCTGACACTGTAAACAGTCCTACTTTTACCATTATCAATGAATATCGGACAAAAGAGGGTAAGTCAATATACCATTTCGACTTTTACCGGATCGACAAGATAGAAGAAGCTTATGATATAGGTTTTGACGAGTTTATTGAAAATGGTTATCTTTCATTGATAGAATGGCCGGAAAAAATTGAAACACTTCTCCCTGACAACACTTTGAGAGTACAGATAAATGTACTGGAAAATGAGGTAAGGGAGATTGTATTTTAATTGGGGTTAGTTATTGTCAGGGTAGAGCAAATACGGTTTACGCTGTTCTTTAAATTTTGCAACATCGTCAGCCCACATGGACTTGATTTCTGTAGCAGAATTGCCTGCAATTATCATTTTTCTTACATAATCTCTTCCAATGAGTAATTCAAAGAAAGAGTTGAAGAAAAAGTTATCAAGGTTGAGATTGTGATAAGCATCTATCAAATATTCCAGATTAATTCCCTTTTTGTTTATTTCTTCAATGGAAGGTTCTTTTGTCAAATCAACTCCATAGCAGACTCTGTTGAGTTGAGGCGGATTTTTTGCTCCGGGGATGCTTTTGGGAGTAAAATTAAAATCGTAACCTTTCATATTTGGATGACCATACATCTGGAAGGGATGATCTGTTCCTCTTCCAAGGCTGACTGGGGTAGCCTCAAAATAACACATTGAAGGATATAGATATATAGATCTCATTTCAGGAAGGTTTGGAGATGGTTTAACAGGAAGAGTATACATGGAAGCGTGAGTGTAGTTCTTGCACTTTATAACGGAAACATCACACTGGATACCGTTACTCAGCCATTTCTCACCATTAATCATTCCTGCAAGTTCACCAAATGTCATTCCATGTATTACCGGAATAGGTAACCATCCCACTCCTGACTTATACTTCATGTCGAGAATTGGCCCGTCTACATAAAAGCCAAGTGGATTTGGGCGGTCCAGAACAATCATTTTTTTCCCATTTTCTGCACAGGCTTCCATCATTCTTGCCATGGTAGTGAGGTAGGTATAAAATCTAACTCCTACATCTTGAAGATCAAAAATTATAACGTCTATTTGATTGAGGGGTTCAGAAGATGGTTTACCGGTATTCCCCTCATAGAGGGATTTAATAGGGATTCCGGTTTTCTTGTCAACTGAACTCGAAACATGTTCGCCGGCATCTGCATCTCCTCGAAAGCCATGTTCAGGTGACATAATAAATACTACGTTAACTTTGAGTGCAATCAATGTATCAACCAAATGAGTGTTTCCAATAACACCTGTTTGATTTGAAAGAACGGCTACCCGTTTGCCTTGGACCATAGGAAGATATTCTTCTATAGATTCTGCTCCCACTTTAATTTTTTGAGCAGAATCAGCAGAACCGTTTTTTGTTTTTTGCGCTGATAATGATGAGGCAATACTTAAAATCAGAGCAATAATTAAAGTCTTTTTCATAACTCCGTCTTTTTTTAAGAGGTTGGTTTTATTATGACAAATATAAAATTATTAGCATTAATTCGTCATTAGAATACAATATATATTTTACAAGCTGAAATGTAAACCGAGACTTGGTAGAAAAGCCCTGGTATCATACTCTCCGTCAAAACTCCCTAACGGTGTAGGATACTTGCCTTTAATTTTGAGTCCGTTGAGATATTGGAAACCAAAATCTATAGCAAGAGATTTTACGGGTTTGTAAGTAAAACCGGTTGTAATACTGATCTTGTTGGTTGCAGGTGTTTCCGGTCCATAATAAGACTTGTCCACAGGTGTTGAATCAAAAATGAAACCAAGCCTGAGAGTAAAACTGTCACTGAAATAATATTCTCCTCCAATTCTGTAGATCATTGAGTTGCTGAAGTTTTTCGGTATATGTTGTTTGCCTGCGGCTCCAAGTTCAGGGAATTCGATTTTAAGAGTATCATAAGCTTTCCATCCAACATATTGTAATTCTCCGGAAACCAAAAGTTTATCTGAAAATTTGTAGGATGCGCCTATATTTAAATTTGAGGGTATTGGCAGTTCAGCCACGACTTTTTTCCCATTAAGAACCTTGGCTCCGGAAAGTGAAGCACTGGCTTGGGCCAGCAAGTCAATAAGTTGATTTAATTCTGTTGAAGCATATGTAATTTTGGCAGAACCTTCTTCAACTTTCATCATAACTTTGGATCTGTATGAAATACCGATGCACAATTTATTGGTAGGACTGTACATCAACCCAATGTTGTACCCATAGGCAGTCTTTGCATCTCCATTAAGTGTAATCTGCATTGGTGAGATATTAGATGCGCCGGTAATAATTGCCTGGTATTGAGATGGAACAAGGTTAATGAAATTATTCAGTGCTCCTACAGGCAATATGCCTTTACTTAATTCGAAATTTCCCCAGCTAATCATTAATCCGGCTCCAACTGACAAGTTTTCACTAATTTTATATGACAAAGTGGGTTGAAGGGAGAATGATGCAAGAGAAATATTTTGTATAATATGAGATCCTGCCCAATTGTCTGGCCATTCGAGATTGTTGCCTCCGGGATTTGTCAGTCCTATACCTGCAACGAATTTTGGAGATATTCTGTATCCTATGTATCCAAATACCGGACTACCTACTGGATTATCTGATTCAGCTTTGTAAGTCCCGGCAGTATTGGTATATTTAACTTTTGACATTATTGCCGTTACTCCCAGCGAAGCATCAAAGGTTCCATTGATGTATGATAATCCTGCAGGGTTGAACAGTATACTTTCAGAACCAAGTTTAATGGCTGTTCCAACATGTCCCATTCCAATTTGTCTGGCACTTTGAGAATTGATCTGGTATCCATCAGCGAACATGGCGAGACTTAAAAGGTTAAACAGTAAAAAGAGAGCAATCTTCTTTGTTTTCATCTTGTTTTGATTAATATTTTCAAAACAAAACTAATAGAATTTACAAAAATCTATACCATACGGCTATTTTTGTTGATAACACAAAGAAAAACAGTGTACTATAAATACACTGTTTAGACTAAATAGTGAAATTTAAAATATCGGCCGAATTGTTGAAGAAATTCTCAGTCGTTATTTAATTGAGGTATTTCGATTTCTTCTCTTGAATCTCCTAACAGATACTTAGAAAAGTAGTCGCCCATTTTCCAGAAAAAATATTCGTTCATGTTACCAAAGCTATGTCTTTGTCCGGGGAGAACAAGTAAGTCAAATCGCTTGTTTGATTTAATCAGCGCATTAACCATCCTTAAAGTATTGCCCGGGTGGACATTATTGTCAATGTCCCCTGTGACAAGAAGCAAGTGCCCTTTTAGATTTTTTGCAATTTCGGTGTTCTTGTCAATACTGTATTGGAAAGTTGTGTCGCCCTTCTCTGTTACAATTTCTTTAATTCCTTGATGCTGTTCGCTCCACCACCTGTTGTAAATATTATTTTCGTGGTTGCCGGCACACGAAACCGCAACCTTGAAAAAGTCAGGGTATTCAAGAATAGCAGCTGTAGACATAAATCCGCCTCCCGAATGACCGGTAATGCCAACTTTGTTTATATCAATGAAATTGTATTTTGAGGCAAGTCTTTCTACTGCTACTTTTTTGTCTTCAAGTCCGTAATCTCTTAAATTACCGTAACCGTAATTATGATACCATTTGGATCGTAAAGGACTGCCTCCTCTGTTACCCACTGTAATAACTACAAACCCAAACTGAGCGAGGCGATCTATTCTGTCCATACTTTTGCTCCAGGAAGCATTTACCGATTCTGTCTGAGGGCCGGGATAAACATATTCAATTATTGGATAAAGTTTAGTTGAATCGAAGTCAAATGGCTTGTACATAACGCCATATAGGTCAGTAATCCCGTCGCCTGCTTTGATTGTGAATCTTTCAGGAAATTTATAGCCGGCGGAGAATAGGAGCGACAAGTCAGCTTTCTCAAGATCTGCAATTTTGCGTCCTGAGTTATCATAAACAGCGCTCATAGGGGTGGTATCTACTCTCGAATAATTATCTACAAAGAATTTCCCATCGTCAGCAGTGTTTATTACATGATTATAATCTCCCGGATTCAAGATTTTGAGACCGTTGCCATCCAGATTAACTCTGCAAAGGTGCATGTAATATGGATTTTCTCCCTTAACAATTCCGCAAGCTGTAAAATAAACAACTCTCTGAGCAGGATCTACATATTCGATATTTTCAACATGGTATTCACCTGAAGTAATTGCATTCTTAAGGTTTCCCTTGTCATCATACAGATAAAGATGTGCCCATCCATTTCTTTCAGACCAGTGAACGAACTCTTTACCACCATCAATAAGTTGTGGCAATCTTGTCTCGACATAGGTATTCATTCTCTCTTCTACCAAAGGTTTTAGTGAATCTGCTTTGCTTAAGGTATCATCATTAATGTATGCTGTACATAGATCGACTCGTTTGATATCTCTGCTTGTTCGGAAAATGAAAAATCTATCATTATCTCCAAGCCATTTGACAAATTTAAGTTCGTCTGAATATTCTTTTTTTGCTATAGGGGCTGTAATAACATTTATATCCTGATCCTTGAATCTTGAGCACTTTATCTCTTTATATTTTCTGGTATTAATATTAAATATGTAAAGATGGTCTACGGGTGCTTCTTTTTCGCCAGGCATCTGATATTTGTAACTTTCTAACTTTGGCCTTGGTTCTGCAAGTACGTCTATAACCCATAAATCCTTGACTTTGCTGTTGTCAGTACGAACTATTGCAAAATGCTTTGAATCAGGAGACCATCGAACATATGCGCCTCTCCTTTTATTTTTATCCTTGTCTGTTTCATAAATATCTGTATTGCCTGACCCAAAAGCAAAATCTTTTGTTCCTTCGGTAGTTAACTGAAATTCTACTATTGTGCTGTCATCCTCATTTTTACGCGCCTTTTCAAGATTTTCCATATCCATACAATAGAGGTTGAAATTTTTGGAATAAACTACCCATTTTTTGTCAGGAGAAACATTTGCCCATTTAGGATAAGGTTTATATGCTTTGTAATCTTTTATTTCTACAAGTTGTCTGCTCTGAATATCGTATTCAAATCCATACAGCTTTTTTTCCTTTTTTGTTTTGCCACTTTTTTCATCTTTTACGTCTATATCTTCGGTACTTTTGATTTCAAAAGTAAACTTCTTGTCATCAACAAGCTTAAGATTGTTGATTGGTATATTCTGTGCGTCAAAT
>DOVA01000219.1 GCA_003520315.1 Rikenellaceae bacterium
GACAAAAAGACTGCTGCTGAATTAACGGGAAGGAATTTTAATCCGATAATCGGGCTTGATTACCGTTGGGATAAATGGGCAGCACCAAAAAACGGAAATGGCAAAATTGATCACCAGGTTGCCATGACCGGGGATGACCTTGCAGACTTTGTCAATGGGAAGCTATTCCCCTATCTCAGAAAATTCAAGACTGATGCATCCGGAGCAGATACCATTGAATACAAGATAGGCGAGATCTTCAATGAGCTGAAGAACAAGATTCAGAGCGGCTACAACCTGAGGGAGGTGATAAACCTTATTGATGAACTCCGCTTCCGGACGCATAGCGAAAAGCACGAGATGAGTCACCTTTATGAAGCCAGGATTCAAAAGATGGGGAACGCAGGAAGAAACGGAGGTGAGTATTATACCCCACGACCATTGATTAAGACTATCGTGAAGGTGGTGGCACCAAAAATAGGAGACCGGATCTATGATGGTGCTGTAGGGTCAGCAGGATTCCTCTGTGAGGCTTTTGAGTACCTGAAGATCACCAAGTCTTTGACAACCTCCGATACAGAGACACTACAAAAAAAGACCTTCTACGGGAAGGAAAAGAAGGCTCTTGCTTATATTATAGGCATTATGAACATGATCCTTCATGGTATTGAAGCACCCAATATAGTTCACGCCAACACACTTGCAGAAAATATTATTGATATCCAGGATAGAGATCGCTATGATATTGTTTTAGCGAATCCACCTTTTGGAGGTAAAGAAAGAGCAGAGGTTCAACATAATTTCCCGATCAAGACAGGTGAAACAGCATTTCTGTTTTTACAGCATTTCATCCGGATACTAAGAGCTGGAGGCAAAGCAGGAATCGTAATTAAGAATACGTTTCTGAGTAATACCGACAATGCTTCGGTAAGCCTGAGAAAACTACTTTTGGATAGTTGTAACCTTCATACGGTATTGGATTTACCGGGTGGTGTATTTACCGGAGCAGGTGTAAAGACAGTTGTGCTGTTTTTTGAAAAAGGAACACCCACACGAAAAGTCTGGTATTACCAACTTAACCTTGACCGGAATCTGGGCAAAACAAACGCACTCTCAGAGAAAGATCTGGTTGACTTCGTTGCATTGCAAAAAACAAAAGCAGATAGCGAAAACTCATGGACGGTTGATGTCAGTAAGATAGATACTAATATTTACGACCTATCCGCCAAGAATCCCAATAAGAAAGAGGAAGCCCCTTTGCGGGACCCAAAGCAGATATTAAAAGAAATGCAAGTATTGGATTTAGAAAGTGCCGAGATACTAACATCAATCTTGAAACTACTATGAAACAAGGTTGGGAGATAAAAAATCTCGGAGAAGTATGTGATTTTGAAAATGGAGATAGAGGAGTCAATTATCCATCAAAATCACATAGAACAAAAACTGGTATACCATTTATAAATGCAGGTCATTTGACCTCCAATGGAATTGATATCTCAAATATGGACTTCATATCAAGGGACAGATATAACTTATTAAGTAATGGGAAAATCCAAAAAGGTGATATACTTTTCTGTCTCAGAGGTTCACTTGGGAAATATGCAAATGTTGGTGAATTATCAGAAGGTGCCATTGCCTCTTCTTTAGTAATAGTTAGGCCTAAACCAGTAGTAATCAGAGCATTTATAATGGCTTACTTTGGAAGCCGGATTTGTGCTGAAATGATTATTATGCATAGTAATGGAGCAGCACAACCTAATCTATCCGCTCAAAGTTTAAGGAAATTTCAAATTCCAATTCCCCCACTTCCCGAACAACAACGAATGGTCGCCATCTTAGATGAAGCCTTTGCCGCCATAGCAAAAGCAAAAGCCAATACCGAACAAAACCTCAAAAACGCCAGAGAACTTTTTGAGAGTTATTTGCAGAGTGTGTTTACCAATAAAGGTAAGGGGTGGGAGAACAAAACCTTAAATCAAATTTCCGAGAATCTTGATAGCAGAAGAGTTCCTATAACCCATAATGTCAGAAAAAAAGGTTCAGTGCCATATTATGGGGCATCTGGAATTGTTGACTATGTTGAGGACTATCTTTTTGACGATGATTTGCTTTTAGTTTCAGAAGATGGGGCAAATCTTTTGGCGAGAACATATCCGATAGCATTCTCTATCAAGGGGAAGTCTTGGGTTAACAATCATGCACATATTTTAAAATTTAAGAATTTGGCAAGTCAAAAATTCGTAGAATATTACTTAAATTCAATTAAATTAGATGATTATGTAAGTGGAATGGCTCAGCCAAAATTGAATCAGAAAATGCTCAATTCAATAATAATTCCCTTTCCATCTCTTATTGAACAGCAAGCCATTATTGACAATCTGAATGTTTTCTCAGAAAAAACTAATAAACTTGAAGTCATCTATCAGAAAAGGCTGAATTGCTTGGAAAATCTGAAAAAGTCGATTTTACAAAAAGCCTTTGCAGGAGAATTACGGGGAAGTGACCTTATTTACAAAAACCGTTAAGATAAAACATTGTAATGGAAGAAAACCGGAACATTGAAAGGAAATCTCTTAAATTCCTGAAAGGGAAAAATACCTGTTGGGACGAACTGGCAAAGGACTGCGTTTGTTTTGCAAATGGCTTTGGTGGAATTATTTCAATTGGAATTGAGGACAAAGAAACACTTCCGCCTGTAAATCAGAGGATAACGGATAAGGCCCTGCCTGATGTTATCCAAAAGAATATTTCCCGCAGAACAGTTAATGTTGGTATTGCCGTTACAATCGAAACCGCTTTAAATAAGGCAGAGTATATCCAAGTACAGGTGTTTCGCAATGTGCAAACCATTGCTTCTACTACAGACGGCAGGTATTACGTTAGAGTACACGATGAGTGTCAACCTGTGCCACCGGATGAAATGGCCCGGCTGGCAGCGGATAAAAATGCATTTATATGGGAAGAGCAAATCACAAAACGAGTTCCTGCTTCACGATTTGATGAATATAAGCGTACCAATTTCTTAACAGAAATCCAGAATTCTCAGAGAGTAAGCCGTTTTATCAAGGAGATGACCGATGAAGAAATTTTGAATTTCTATTTCCTTCAAAAGGGCGGATATCTAACCAATTTGGGTATTTTATGGATTGGTACACGAAACGACAGAGCTTCTTTGCTTTACCCTCCAGCTATTCAAGTCATTCGTTTCGACGATAATGACGAGAAAGTATGGAAACTACTTTTGGATGATTACTTTTCTAATCCGCAAGAGTTACTGGACAAAGTGCTGAATGATGTTCCCGATTGGCAGGAAAGTGTTGAAGTATCAGAAGGTATGTTCAGAAAAACCATTCCATTCTTTCCTATTGAAGTAGTAAGGGAATTGGTGGTTAATGCTTTGGTTCACCGGACTTATACAACCAGGGGAGATATCTTCATTAATATTTTTCCTGACAGGATGGAGATTCACAGCCCGGGCAGATTGCCATTTGGAGTTACACCAAAAAATATTTTAAGCCAGTCAGTTAGACGTAATGAGCATCTTTCAAAAGTATTCTACGATTTAGGCCTAATGGAGAAAGAAGGAAGTGGCTATGATCTGGTGTATGCAAAACTATTAGGCTCAGGTAAACCTCTCCCTGTAGTTAAAGAAACAGATGAACGTGTTATCGTAATCGTAAAAAAACAATTTGTAAGCAAAGAAGTGGTTCGTTTAATGGATAAAGCCAGCAACGAATTTTCTTTGAAACAAAAAGAAGTTATCTCATTAGGATTAATAGCACAGCAACAATCTTACACTGCGATTGAAATCTCAAACATTCTTAATCAGAACGAGGAAGTAGGCCTAAGAAATTGGTTGGGAAGACTCACTGAAATTGAACTGATTTTAAAAACAGGAAAAGGGAAAGGAACGCAATATTCTGTAAATCCCGAATTTATCCGTAAAATTAATTTCAAAGGTAAAACCAATCTTAAAAACATTGAAGATTATCGTTTGGAAGAATTGATTTTAAAGGATGTTAAAGCCTATCCAAAAAGTGGATTCAGTGAAATTCATCAACGGATTGGCATCGAAATCAATAAACATAAAGTTCGTAGAATACTCAGACATATGGTTGACAATGGACAACTAAAGTCCGAAGGGATCAAAAAATGGACAAAATATTCTATTGAGCAAAACTTGCAAGAAAACCCATAAATACTCAATAGAATGCTCAATAGGAATCAAGAAGATATAACGGTTACATTCCATTCAGGGTATAGTTGCTTATTTGAAAGATATTTGATCTATCGTGATCAGACTGTTGGTAAACTGCTAAAAATCAAACCATGCTGATTTGATGGTTATCTGATTGCTTAAAGCATAAAACTTGTAAAATGAACGAAGCTGAAACCAGAGCAGAACTTATCGACCCCAATCTTGCAGACGCAGGTTGGGGTGTGATAGAAGGCTCAAAGATCCTTCGGGAATATAAAATCAATATCGGGAGGATTCAGACGGGCGGAGGCAGGACCAAGCCACTGATTGCTGATTATATTCTCGTTTATAAGGGTATCAAGTTGGCGGTGGTGGAGGCTAAGAGTAATGATTTGGAAGTTAGTGAGGGAGTGGCGCAGGCTAAGCTATATGCCGATAAA
>DOVA01000262.1 GCA_003520315.1 Rikenellaceae bacterium
AGATGCTTTTCAGTAAGACATCCACCAGAAGGACCTCCTGTCTGAACAGCCTTAAATTTTTTGCCTCCCTTTATGCCACCACCTATTTCAAAAATAACCTCACGAAGAGTTGTACCCATAGGCACTTCAATCAGACCCACATTGTTGATCTTGCCGGCAAGAGCAAATACCTTGGTTCCTTTTGATTTCTCGGTTCCGATACTTGAAAACCACTCGGGCCCTTTTAAAAGAATAGCAGGAACATTGGCAAAAGTTTCAACATTGTTAACATTGGTTGGTTTCCCGAGATAACCGCTTTGAGCAGGAAAAGGAGGTTTAACGGTAGGTTCTCCTCTTTTGCCCTCCATTGACTGAATAAGAGCTGTCTCTTCTCCACAAACAAATGCTCCGGCACCATATCTCAACTCAATATCAAAATTGAAACCTGTCCCAAGAATATCATTACCAAGAAGACCATAAGCACGACACTGTCTTGCAGCAACTTTAAGCCTCTGAATAGCAAGTGGATATTCAGCTCGAATATACACAATGCCTTTTGAAGCGCCAATACAGTAACCGCAAATAGCCATTGCCTCAATCACAGAATGTGGATCCCCTTCAAGAATCGAACGATCCATAAAAGCACCAGGGTCACCCTCGTCGGCATTACATACTACATATTTCTGGTCAGCTTTGTTAGCAGCAGCAATTTCCCACTTAAGACCTGTAGGAAATCCTCCGCCGCCCCTTCCTCTCAATCCGGATTTTTTAATCAGGTCTATTACCTGTTGTGGAGTCATTTCAGTAAGAGCCTTGCCAAGAGCAGCGTAGCCATCACGAGCTATATATTCATCAATATTTTCCGGATCAATAAAGCCACAGTTTCTCAGTGCTATACGTAACTGCTTTTGATAGAAACCCATATGCTTGGAATCAGAAACATGCTGTTTGGTAGCTGGATCTACATAAAGAAGCCTCATTACTCTTCTGCCTTTGAGAACATGCTCATTTACTATTTCCTTGCAATCTTCAGGCTTGACCTGTGTATAGAAAGTATTGTCAGGAATAACTTTAACTATCGGACCCTTCTCACAGAAACCAAAACAGCCTGTTATAACAACCTGTGCTTCATTTTCCAGACCAATGTTTTTAATCTCTTCCCTAAGATTTTCGGCAATTTTTTCACTCTGAGACGCACGGCAGCCAGTTCCGCCACATACTAAAAGATGCATTCTGTATTGTGCCATATCGCTATATTTTATCGTTAATGGTCTGATAATTAACTGGTATTATCCCATCGAGGAGCTCGCCTTTAACGATATACTTCTCAACGATGTCAATTGCCTTTTTGGAATCCACATAGCCAAAGACAACAGGATCCTTACCCGGAATCCTGACCTCGACTGTAGGCTCTGCATAGCAATAACCCATGCATCCACTTTGAGTAACCACAGCAGGAACTTTGTCCTTTTCTATTTTTTCAATAAGAGTATTCATGACGGTTCTAGCGCCCGCAGCTATACCACAGGTAGCCATAGCCACACGAATCTGAACTAAAGACTCTGGCGAATTGCTCTTTTCACGGATATTCATTCCGTTCTCAAGATCCTGCTTAATCTTGCGCAAATCGTCAATAGATTTAATCTTGTTCATAAATAATTGGTTATTTGATTGTTAAACTATTTAAATGATGCTCAAAAGTACTAATAATTAAATCAAAAACAAATAAATATTAACTTTTTACTTAACATTTGTAATCACTTCTTCTTTTTAAGATCTTCAATATTCTCTCTAATCATTTCAGTAAGAGCCCTTATAACAGATGGTTCATTGACAGGTATACCTTCCAAAACCTTTTTTATTTCAACTGTATTAAAAAGATAATCAGCATTCCCCACTACATACCTTAGAATAAAATCTATCTCAGGATTGGCAGAAACCATCAACATAAATGCATTCGCTACATCTCCAAGTGGAGGCCTGTCAATATGTGAGTATCCAAAAGAAGCTTTGACAGTTGTGCCAATCCCAGGTTCTGATTTAATCTCAAGCTCTCCCCCGCTCTGCTCCGCAGTTTGTTGAAGGAGAGGAATTCCCATCCCTACTCTTCTTGTTGTCCTCGATGTAAAAAAAGGGTCATTGAGTTTTGCTACCTGCTCACTACTCATTCCACAACCATTATCCTCAACTGTAATAACAAGCAGGTCATCTTCGCGATCTTCCTCAATAGTAACCGTTATCAATGTTGCTCCTGCCCTGAGGGAATTTTGAATAATATCTATAATATGCATCGACAAATCATTCATAAGATGACCTTTTTTAGTTTAAGAGCCTCCTTCAAAGCTTCAAAAGAAGGTTCCTGAATATCAAACACCGAAAAAACATCTCCAAAATCATCCGGGTAATGAGCATCCGAAGATCTGACAAAAGTATAATTCTCAATCCAGGGATAATTTTTTAATAAAAGTTGAAGATCTGACCTGAAAGATATTTCCAGTGCATCGGCTCTGATTCCCTGTGGCACAAAGCCCAACTGACTTGTTATCGAATTCTGAAACTTGTCTATGTGAGCAGGAATAAAGATACCACCTAAAGAATGAATGTACTCCTCCACCTGATCAATTGAACGATCAAGTGCACTTAACAAAAGATAAGGTTCCTGATAGATAACTTCCTCAAATTCATTCACCACAAGCTGATACCCAAAAATATCTTCTCTGTTGGGTATTTTTGGGAGATATCTGTCAAGCCAAAGTTGAAACTTCTCCCTGTCAGCATCATTCACAATAGCCACAACATGCACCTCTTCTCTGGTAGTAATCTCAGCGCCACACATCACTGCAACACCTTCGCGTCTTCCTATCCTCGCTATCTCCTCATAACCCCTCGTGGAGTTATGATCAGTAACAGCAATCATCCCAAGATTTTTCTCCCTCGCTCTTCGGATTATAAAAGAGGGAGTCATTTCAATATCACCACAGGGAGACAGTACAGAATGAAGATGAAGATCTGCCTTAATCATTTTAATAGGTCATACAGTTTTCCAGAGATTTCAAATGCTCCAAGGTCACTGCCCAAAAGAGGAATTCCCTCTGCCATTGCGGCTTCGACGGTCTCTGCCTCCGGTACAAATCCCTTGACAAGAACAATGGCAGCAAGTTCTTTCAAAGAAGCTACTGCAACAATATTTTTGTGAGTCTGCAATGTAATCCAAACCTGCCCCTCTTCTGCATGCCCC
>DOVA01000039.1 GCA_003520315.1 Rikenellaceae bacterium
ACGTATAATCAACCTTTCAGAAAAGCAAAAAGACAGTTTCAACAGAATTGATGGATACTCCGTTGCTTCGATCATTTTCTTTCACTTCTTTATCAATATAGGGATGACGATGGGACTTGTACCTGTAATAGGAATCCCCCTGCCCTTTCTGAGCTACGGGGGATCATCACTACTAAGTTTTACGATCTTACTCTTTATATTTATCAGACTTGATCTGGAACGCTGGAGGTAGATTTAATATAGAGCATCCTGTCACCCTTGGCCAGCTTGTCACCTTCCTTAACATAAATTTTTTCAACTATACCGTCAAATGGAGCCTTAATAATATTAAGCATTTTCATGGCTTCATATTCAAGCATTTCTTCCCCCTTTTTAACTTTATCACCCTCTCTGACATTAAGTTTGGCAACAGTGCCTGGAATAATTGAACAAATTTCCTGTATATCAGACTTTTTCCAGACTTTGCGATTCTTCACTTTCTTTGTAAGAAGCGTCTTGTAAACCCTTCCTGATTCATCTATCTGGATGGATTCAAAATTATTAATATCATTCATGTCTCAACTATTAAAATGGTGGAATACCATGTTTCTTTTCAGGGCCTTTGACAGCCTTGTCTTGTGAAATCTCCAAAGCATGAATTAAATATTTTCTTGTCTCCTCAGGATTTATAACTGCATCAATATAACCCTTCCCAGCAGCAACATAAGGATTCGCAAACTTTTGCTTATATTCCTCAACTTTAATTCTTCTCATCTCTTCAGGATTTTCTGCATCCATTATCTCTTTTTTGAAAATAATATTGGCAGCCCCATCCGGTCCCATAACAGCAATTTCGGCAATAGGCCATGCAAAAACAAAATCTGCCCCGAGATGGCGTGAATTCATGGCAATATAACCTCCTCCATAAGCTTTTCTGAGAATAACGGTAACCTTGGGAACAGTCGCTTCACTATATGCATAAAGCAGTTTGGCTCCATGACGAATAACTCCAGAATGCTCCTGATCAATACCAGGCAAATAACCAGGCATATCCTCGATAGTAACAATAGGGATGTTGAAAGCATCACAAAATCTGATGAATCTTGCAGACTTGTCTGACGAATCACAATCGAGTACTCCTGCAAGCACCAGAGGTTGATTGGCAATAAAACCAACGGTTATTCCTGCAATTCTCCCAAATCCAACAACAATATTGGCTGCCCACAATTCTTGGACTTCAAAGAACTCAGACTTGTCGGTTAAGGCCTTTATAACATCTCTTACATCATAAGGTTTAGTTGGATCTGCAGGAACTATTTCTTCTATTTTATAACTCTTTTTGGGTTCATGAAAATCTTCAAACCTGGCACATTTACATGAATTATTTGCAGGAATATAATCAAGAAGTGTCTTAATCTGTTCAAAGCATTCAGTTTCACTATAAGCAAAAAAATGGGCGTTTCCGGAAATCTCGCTGTGAACTCTGGCTCCACCCAAAGATTCCATGTCAATTTCTTCTCCAAGTACCGATTTAATTACTTCAGGCCCCGTAATAAACATCTTGGATATTTTATCCACCACAAATACAAAATCAGTAAGTGCAGGTGAATAGACAGCCCCTCCCGCACAAGGCCCGAGAATAACAGACAATTGAGGAATTACGCCACTCGCTTGAGTATTTCTAAAGAAAATCTCACCATAACCGGCAAGTGCGTTGACACCTTCCTGTATCCTTGCCCCTCCTGAATCATTAATACCAATAAGAGGTATACGCATCTTCATAGCATAATCCATGATCTTCGTGATCTTTTTTGCATGCATTGAACCCAAAGAGCCCCCTGCAACAGTAAAGTCCTGTGCATAGATTGCAACAGGTCTACCATGGATAGTCCCGGTCCCGATCACTACCCCATCACCGGCCAATGTTTTTCCGTCAAGTCCGAAACCCCTTGCATCATGTTCAATGAAAAGATCATACTCAAAGAAAGAACCCTCGTCAAGAAGCTGGTTAATCCTTTCCCTTGCAGGAAGTTTGCCCATCGCAATCTGCTTTGCAATAGCAGATGGTCCTCCACCTTCCGTGGCCTTAGACTTGCGTTCTGCCAGTTCAGAAATTTTTTTACTAAGTGAAGTCATTTATTTTGAAATTAGTTTCGCAAAATTATGAAAATATTTTTATTGCCAAATTTTAAGAATTTATAATTAAATTTGTACTTTTAATAATAAATAATAACTTTATAAATAGCAAAATATGTCACTTTCATTCACAGACAGACATAACGGCCCTAGAGAAGAGGAAATAAAAGAGATGCTTGCATATATAGATGCGAACACTTTCGATGAACTTATAAATCAGACAATTCCTTCAGACATTATGCTTAATAAGCCTCTCGATATAGATGAAGGCATGACAGAACAGACATATCTTTCAAATCTCAAAGCTATTGCTTCCAAAAACAAAAATTTTCGTTCCTTCATTGGTCAAGGTTTTTATGGCACAGGAACTTTACCAGTCATAATCAGAAATGTTTTTGAAAATCCCAGCTGGTATACATCATATACTCCATATCAGGCAGAGATCTCACAGGGAAGACTTGAAGCACTTCTAAATTTCCAGACTATGATATCAAGTCTCACAGGCTTCAAGATGTCAAACTGTTCCATGCTCGATGATGCAACTGCTGCAGCTGAGGCTGTAAGAATGATGTATGAACTACGCTCAAGAGAAGCCGTAAAAGCAGGAAAAAAC
>DOVA01000014.1 GCA_003520315.1 Rikenellaceae bacterium
CAGTGGCCCTTTAAGCATTGGAATCAGCCTTGTCATAATTGGTGTAGCAGCCTTCAGCCTGCTGCTCGACTATGAGTTTATAGCAAGAGCATCTGAAGCAGGTGCTCCAAAATACATGGAGTGGTACGGAGCATTTAGTTTAATGGTAACATTGATTTGGCTTTATCTTGAAATCTTACGAATTCTTGCAAAATTTGCAATAGGGCGTGAATAGTTTTGGCTATTGATAAATTATTTGTACATTTGCAGCCCCATAATATTTAACAGCATAAGAAATGAAAAAAGGAATACATCCCGAAAACTACCGTCTTGTAGCTTTCAAGGATATGTCTAATGACTACGTTTTTATTACTCGTTCATGTGCAAACACAAGAGAGACAATTGTTCATGACGGAGTAGAATACCCTCTTGTAAAAGTTGAGATATCCAATACTTCTCATCCATTCTATACAGGCAAGATGAAACTTGTAGATACAGCCGGTCGTGTCGATAAATTCCTAAACAGATACAAGAATATAAAGAAATAAGTTTGCTAAATAATAAACTAAAAAGGCCCTTAAGGGTCTTTTTAGTTTATTATTTGTTAACTTTGGAAAAAGAGTTTAATGGAAAGCACATCTGAAACACTGATCAAACTGGCAGCAGAGTACAATAATCTTAAATATTTCACTACTGATCCTATTATTTTCCCCAGATACTTTTCAGAAAAATTAATTCAAGGAGAATCATCACTTCAAGACGTTGAAATTGCCGGGATCTTGTCTGCCCATCTTGCATGGGGAAAAAGAGAGTTAATTGTCAGGGATTGCAACAGAATGTTTGATGAAATGAAATGGCAGCCATATTCTTACATAATGGCAGGAGATTTCAAAAGTGATTCCGTATCTCTTCACAGAAGTATTAAATGGAGTGATTTTGCAAAAATTTGTGAAAACTTGAGGCAGTTTTATCTTAACAACGAATCACTGGAATGTTTTTCACCCTCTTACATAAGACTAAATATTTATGGATGCAGGGACAATCCTAATGCTGCCAATAAAAAAATTCACATGTTTCGCAGATGGATGGTCAGAAATGACGGTATAGTCGATCTGGGACTCTGGAGAAAAATTTCGCCTGCAGATCTTATAATACCTCTTGACACTCACGTCCACAGAAGTTCCATTAACCTCGGCATAACCAAAAGAAATGTATCTGACTATAAGACAGCCGTTGAGATAACTGAATATCTCAGAAAAGTTTTCCCGGATGATCCCTGCCTTGGAGACTTTTCACTTTTTGCTTTTACTGCAACAATCGGTAAAAAAAATGGTTATTTTTGATTTGGCTTATGAAAAATTTATTTATCATAGCAGGTTGCAACGGATCAGGAAAAACTACAGCTTCTTATAATATCCTTCCAGAAATGCTCGGCTGTAAAGAATATGTTAATGCAGATGAAATAGCAAGAGGAATATCTCCCTTTAAACCGGAAAGTGTTTCAATCCAGGCTGGTAAGATAATGCTTGCGAGAATAAAAGAACTCATAGCCAACGGCACGGATTTTGCGCTTGAAACAACGTTAGCAACAAGAACTCATGCAAACTTTATCAGATATGCACAGGAGCATGGCTATAAGGTTACACTGGTTTTTTTCTGGCTAAACCTGCCAAACCTTGCTGTTGAGAGAGTTAAGATGAGGGTTGAAAGCGGTGGACATAATATTGATGAAAAAGTTATAAGAAGAAGATATGATTTTGGATTAAAAAACTTATTTTCGCTTTATGTTCCTTTATGCGAATATTGGATGATAATTAATAACTCTACTTTGCCACCTGAGCTGATTGCAGAAGGAGGGAAGAACCAGGAGACAAAGGTATACAATAAACCAACCTACAATAAAATAGTTAATTATGAGCGAACAAGAGACTAAAGAGCTTAGGGATAATATCCTGAACGGTCTGAACATCTCATTTCAGCGATTAATTCAGGAGAAGAAGAAGAATAATTCTGAACTTGCCTTTTCTAATAAGGGTAAGATTATTAAAGTAAAGGCCGCAGAACTTTAACTCTAATATCTGCTTAGATATGACCGGAATGAAATTTTATTTACTGCTGCTGAGTTTGTTCAGTAGTAGTTTTTTATTTTCACAAGTTCGTTTTTCCTCTGATTTTGAATCTGGAAGTATGGGGGAAGTAAAACTTATTGATTCCGTTTGGATCAAGACATCTCCAATGGACTCAATGCTGACTCTTTCTTATGACGTATATTCAAGATTAGATCCTTTAAACCCAATAGACACCACCCTTGAACCAAGTTCGAGATGGTACTATTTCAGAATCACAGGCGTTAAAGGCAAGCAACTCTTCATTAACATAAGAAATTCCGAAGTAGTAAGACCATTTTATTCCTATGACAACACCCATTTTACAAGATTAGACTGGTCTGAGAATGTTAACAAAGGAGCAATTAACAAAATTTTTACAAGAGACACTGTCTATATTTCTTATTTCATTCCATATACCTGTACGCATCTTTCGACAAAACTTAGTGATTGGAGCAAAAATAAATTTGTCAAAGAAGAACAGATTGGAAAAAGTCAGCAAGGCAGAGATATATGGATGATGACAATTACTGACTGGTCAGTAAATGACCAATCCAAAAAAAAGGTATGGATTCATGGAAGAACACATCCAAGCGAAACACCATCAAGCTGGCACCTTGAATTTTTTGTTGATAAACTATTGGATGGTTCCAAACAATCAAATGCCATACTTGCAAATACAATATTTTATATAGTACCATTTAATAACCCGGATGGAGTATATGGTGGTTTCTCAAGATCAACCTCAACCGGAGTAAATATTGAAATTAACTGGGACAAACCTGATTCACTTACTATGCCTGAAGTTTTAGTGCTTAAAAATAAGATAAGTGAATTGACGAAGGATGGATCATTTGATCTTCTGCTCAATATGCACTCACAAATAGCCAATAACATAACATATTGGGTTCATACCGCAGAATCAACCTCAGATGAGATGTTCCGTAAACAGTTGCTCCTATCCCACCTTACTATTAACAATAATCCATACTTCTGTTCTACCGACCTCTCTTTTTCCAATCTTGCTCCCAAATATGCAGAGGGATGGATGTGGAACAAGGCAGGTAATAACTGCGTTGCTATTACTTTTGAGACACCTTATACATTCTATAAAAATCAAGGTGACGATGAATGGGTCTCCCTCGAAAATCTCAAAGATCTTGCATCAAACTCTCTTATTGCCATAAGTGATTTTCTCGAAATTAGTTCGCCTACAAGAGTTCTTGCAGATATTAAAGTTAAGAACAACAAAAAATGGAAAAAAATTGATGATAATTCACTTATATATTTTGGAAATGATTGCATGACGACCGATTTAAAAGGATTGAAAGTTAAAGCAAACGTCAATTTTTTAGAACCAGGCTTGTACAATATTTTCTCATGGACACCGGGAATTTCTTCAAAAAGCTCTGTCGAAGGAACAAATTGCTGGAAAGAGATAGGAACTGTATTTGTGACACAAAAAGGAAAATACTTGTGGAAAGGCTATTCAGAACAAATTAATGGCATTGCTGACAAAATCCTATTTGAAAATATTTTTTTGTAAATTTGTAGATGTAATGTGCTATTGATTCAAATGCGGAAGTAGCTCAGTAGGCAGAGCATCAGCTTCCCAAGCTGAGGGTCGCGNNCGAATCCCGTTTTCCGCTCAAAAGTTCATAAATTTTTGAAAGATGAAAACAATTGTCAGATTCTCATTTTTTACCTTGCTGACACTGTTGGCCATCTCATGCAGTTCACAGAGAAATTTGTCAGCCAATATGACAGGAAGGGTAGCAATTCACGATACCATTCCTGTTGAAGACACTGTTGAATATGAATTAATTGTATTTGATCCTGGCTTTGAATCATGGTTAATCAGTAATCCTCACAGTCAACACATGTACTCTAATGAATACCTACAAAACATGAATTATCAATATGTTATTGCATGGAACTATCTTTATTCAAGAGGACACCCAAGGGTAGAGAGTTATCTCGATTACGATCCTACAATTAAATACAACTACGATTTCAACTACAAGCTCTTCATGTATTTTAAATATTTTGAAGAGACTAACAGAATAAAACTGATACCTTAAAAAATCAATTTCTGTACTGGTTACAGGTTATATTTCGAACTGGATGCCTATATTTAATCTAGGCACTTCCAGTTCTATGTTATCGTGGTTGAAGCAATTAGTGAGTCTATACTTTGCATATACAGAAAAGCCATTAAATCCCAGAGAACACTGAAGACCGACGTTAAAAGGATTAAAGCTTCTTCCATCTCTATATTTCATCTCGGTTTCAGCCGTATTAACCTTGAGAGGTGATTGTAAGACTATCTCTGTTGATCCTATTTGAACTACTTTTTGAGCAAATGATACTGTATGGAAACATGTTGTCATAAGCATGGGCACAATAGTCAATAATAGAGCCTTCTTCATGTTCTTATTTTTTTATTTTAATATTTCCTTTCATTAATGCATCTATCACAGATTTGTCAATATCCCCCTGAATATAAAATACAGCATATTCTGATTGAGAATCAGCAGTCAACAAAAGCAAAGAATTATCTTCTTTTCTTGAATACATCTCTAACAATTCATCTTTATCCTTTACCTTAAGGATTTGTGAGAAATTATTTTCACGGATGAATTTCTCGACATCACTTTTCAAATTAATCCAGACATTCTTGTCTTTCTCATTTCCTCCCTTTGTGACATTTAATATTTTAAGTAACGACATTTTACTAAGAAGTTCATTGGATTTTGTCTCTTCAGAAAGATGAAAAAATGCGGCTGGATTGATAGATACCGATTGAACATTCTTATAGTTCTCATAAGTTGAGAAAATTTTATCTAATTGTTTCGTTTGGCCTAAAAGATTCCAAGATGGAAAGATAAATAATAGAACTGCCAATATCGCCGATTTATTCATATTAACTATTGTTAAAATTCATAATAATTTATTCACTGTATTCTCCTGACAACTTGTCGAGGAGTTTGGGCACATTTCTAATTGCACCATTTTCATCAACAAACCAAAAACACTTTTCAAAAACAGACATGTTGTTGAGTTTATTGACATTCCTGTCTGCAATGTCATACATGATGTTAATCTTTGAAAGCTGTTTATCCACGATTTGTAGGGCTATCTCTCTGTCTTTCATCTTTTCACCACCAACAACAACCCTTATTTTATCTGCCTCAGAATTATTTATAATTAATAAAAAGGCAATAAAAGATGCTGCAACTGCAGTGAAAGAAAGAATAAATTTATTTTTATTCTCTTTGTATCTATAACTATCTATCAGCTTTGCCTCAGATGAAAAAAAGTTAAACAAGTCTCTATATTTCATAAATTCAGGAAGAATATTATCAGACAGAAAATAGTGTCTAAGTAATTTTTCCTCACGCACTGAGCTCTTTCCATCAAAATAGAGCTTAAGTAACTTTTCAACTTTCTCTTTCTTCATTTTATCTTCATTTCATTATCAGTTCATTTCTTATTGACTTGCGTCCTCGTGAGAGCAAAGTTCGTACATTAACCTCAGTAGTATTGAGAATCTCTGCAATTTCCCAATTTTCAAATCCCATCATATCTTTCAACCTTATGCACAATTGCTGATCTACAGGAAGAGTTTTTATAATTTCTACTATTCGTGTAAATTCCTCTTTTATCTCAAGTTGACGAGCCGTATCATAACTATCTATCTTATCAACACCATAAATATCATAATCATTGCAGATATTCTTCTTAAGTCTAAGATAATCAAGACACACATTTCTTAAGATGCGTTTTGTAAGTGCTTCCATACTCCTCACAACCTCTCCACCTAAAATACTTTGCCATACTCTCATGACTGCCTCCTGCACCATATCTTCTGCACAAGACGCCCCTACAATGTTGAACGAGCGTGCAAACTGCAATAAAACAGGTCTTATCCTGACAATCTCCCTTTCAAACTCCCGTTGAGTCATTATCAAATATTCAACATTAAGACGAACTATTTGCGATATTGTTGCAAATAGACATTACTAACTGCAACATGATCGAATTGCAGACAGATAAACTTGACAATAAAAGATATCTAACTTACTTTAAAGCAGAAATTTACATCTTCCTGTTCTTTTCTATAAATTCTGCCATAGTTCTGACAGATTTAAAAATTTCCTTATTTGCTTTCGGATCTTCCAGACGTATTCCGTACTCTCTTTCAAGTAAAATTACCAACTCGAGAGCATCAATAGAGTCAAGCCCAAGACCATCAACAAATAAGGGAGCATCTGTATCAATATCTTCAGGCGTCATCCCTTCAAGATTTAGCGCCTCTATGATCTGTTGTTTCAGTTTTAGGATCAGTTCTTCCATATAGCTATATGATGAATTTAATATTAAATATCTACTCTGTATTTGTGATTATATGTTACTGCAATTATAAAACTAAGTATACCGAAAAGAAGCAAGGCCGCACTCTCAGGTATGATGGATACAACCCCCGCATTTCTAAGAAATATGTCATAAAATGCAGAAATACCCCATCTCATAGGTGAAAGAAGGCTTATTTTCTGCATCATGTCAGACATAAGAAACACAGGAACCCATATGCCTCCTATTGCAGCCATAATCACTACTGACATAGCTCCAAAGACTGATGACTGCTGATATGTTTTTGCAATATTTCCTATTGCCACGCCAAATCCTATTGCTGCTATTGCAGAAGAGGCAGTTGTAATAATAAGAGCAGCAGGTGAAGAACCTAAATTTAAAGATTCCAAACCAAAGCAAGGTAAGAGATAAACCCCTATAATGAGCATTATTGCAAATTGCAATATGGCCACAAGCGTAAAAACTATTGCTTTACTCAGAAGATATTCCAAATAAAAACAAGGCATAGTCAAAAGCCTTGACAATGTACCGTCTTCTCGTTCTTTGATGATACTGCCAGAGAGGGAGATAACAATAAAAAATATAGCAAATAGAGACCACGCGGGCACATTGTGCTGAACTGAATTGGGTATGACATTATTTCCTTCAAGACGGGCACTTTTCATCAAAATTTTCACCTGTTCTCCTGAAAAACTATTAGCTGAAACAGGAAAAGGACTCAATAAATTTATTTGTGCAGTAATCTCTTTCATAAAGTATTCATATTGGATTTTATTGGCTCGCTCCCTTAAAGTACTCATGATCGTGCTATAGAAAGATGGCTTTGTAGTAGGATCAACAAATATTGTAAAATCCACTGGTTTTGACTGAAGAATAGTGTCAATACCATTAAATACTGCCGCAACATATTTAGCTATGTTGTTTTTTATAATTAAAGTAGTGTTCTCAGGAATGTAAATTCCAAGAATAAATCTGCTTGAAGCTACCTCATTTTCAATTACATCAAGTGATGGAATATCCCCTTTGATATCCGTCGTAATATCAAAAATACCAGAAGAGTAAATATCTTTCTCAATTGCTTTTCCAAGCTCCCCAGTGTCTTTGTTGACAAGTAAAATTGAAACTTTTGCTTCTCTTACCGAATTTAGCGTACTATCCTGCAAGACAGACATAACAATCACTAAAACTATTGGCATTAAAAACATTAGAAGAAGCCCTGCTACATCTCTGACAAGCAACAAAAGGTCTTTGTATAGCAGATATTTAAGCTTACTCATGATAATCTCTCATTTTTTTACCTGTGATGAGCAAATAGAGTTTTTCAAGATTGTGCTCACATTCATATACACTGTACAACTCTTCAGGCTTTCCGTCACAAATAATTTCACCTTTATCCATTAGCGCAACCTCACTGCAAATATCTTCCGCCTCTTCAAGGTAATGCGAGATAAAAAGAATTGTCGTCCCATTTCTGTTAATTTCAACAAGCTTATCCAAAATCAATTTTCTTGATTGGGCATCTACACCAACAGTAGGCTCATCAAGAATAAGAATTTCAGGTGAATGCAACATTCCGATAATAAGATTTACTCTTCGTTTCATTCCACCAGAAAAGTGATTGATGATAGTTTTACAACTCGAAGTAAGGTCAAATAGTTCTAGCAATTCATCCACCCTTTTACTCAATATAGAGCCTTTAAGACCATATAATCCTCCGAAAATTTTCAAATTTTCTCTTGCCGTAAGGGAAGGAAAAAGTGCAAGGTCCTGTGGAACCAGACCGATGAGCGGTTTTATATGCTTCATGTCTGTCTTTACAGAATAACCCGCAACATATACTTCTCCTTCATCAAATCTTCTTAACCCACATATTATATTGATAGCGGTAGTCTTGCCTGCGCCATTTGGGGCAAGCAGCCCATAAAGAGTGCCATATGGTATTTTAAGTGACAGATCATTGAGAGTAAATTCAGACTTACCCTTATATCTCTTTCTGAGATTAACAGTTTCTATAGCTAATCCATTATCCACACTTCACGGTCTTTTCGAGTTTAGTGAAGATGTCTTTCTCTTTTCTGGCTATTGCAGCCAATTTGTCAGCAATCTGATCATATGTTTCTATTTCGCCTTCTCTCTTTTTAAAGAAACGGGCCGAATTATAAGCAAAGTCACGCCACATGTCTCCAGCTTCTGTTAGTTCAAAAGATAGTTGCTTAAGTTCAGAATTATTCAGTATTTCTGAAGCTTCCTGAAGAAAAGCAGCATACATAAATCTAAACCCGGCTCCTCCTGTACCAATTTCCTCAAGCATCCTAATGACCTGTGCCAGGTTGAGCGCTGCTCCCTTTTCACCATAGATCTTCTCCCATCTTCTTACGCGT
>DOVA01000261.1 GCA_003520315.1 Rikenellaceae bacterium
AATGACATCAGGCTTGTAAAACCCACTCTATCATACCGAGAAGCAATCACCCCACAAATGTCTCACACCTTGGAACATTGGCTTGCGCATTATCTCAGAATTATCTCTCCAATTGGTAATGAAATCGTATATGTGGGTCCAATGGGCTGCTTGACCGGTTTTTACATCCTTACATTTAAAAGATATACGGAAAAATACATGAGAGATTTGGTAGTAACTGCTTTGCAAGCAATACTTGAAATTGACGAAATCCCCGGTGCAAAACCGGAAGAATGCGGCAACTATACTCTCTTCGATCTCGAAAGTACAAAGAGACGAATTCCTGAATTTATATCTTTATTAAACAAATAACCACAACCTTAATCATGTCACTGCTGAGAGTTATTCTTTGTATTATTTTCCCTCCTCTTGCCGTTGTAGATTATGGTTGTGGATCTGTACTAATTGTATTTCTGCTGACCCTTGCCGGGTGGGTTCCTGGTGTAATCGCGGCTCTGATTATCGTAAACCGGAGACGTCCATTCTGACTTACTGCCTCCCTTTACAGTACTTTTCGAGAAATACGTCCTCTTCCCACAAAAGGTGAAGAATATTTTCCCTTGCCACATAGCTGTGAGCCTCTTTTGGAAGCAGCACAAGTCTTACAGGAGCACCAAGTCCTGCCAAAGCTTGGTAATAACGTTCTGACTGAATTGTGAAAGTTCCGGTATTGTTGTCAGAGTCACCATGAACCAGCAGTATTGGAGTTTTCATTTTGTTGGCATACATGAATGGAGACATTTTGTTATACACTTCAGGCGCGTCCCAATAATTGCGCTGTTCGTTCTGAAAACCAAAAGGAGTAAGTGTTCTGTTGTATGCACCACTTCTCGCTATTCCACATGCAAAAAGGTCAGAATGGGTTAATAAATTAGCAGTCATGAATGCTCCGTAAGAGTGTCCCCCAACTGCTACTTTCTTCCTGTCAATATAGCCCAGCCCGTCGACGGCGTCAATTGCGGCTTTGGCATCTGCCACAAGTTGTTCCAGAAATGTATCATTTGGTTCCCTGTCTCCTTCACCAATAATTGGGAATGATGCATCATCGAGCACTGCATACCCTCTTGTAACCCAATACACAAAAGAACCATAGTAAGGAACTGTAAATTCATTCGGATTTAACTTGTTCTGTCCTGCAGAATTAGCATCCTTAAACTCTTCAGGATATGCCCATATAAGCAGTGGCAGCTTTTCTCCACTGTTAGTATCGTAGTTTGCAGGTAGATAAAGTGTTCCCGACAACTCAACACCATCATCTCTTTTATACTTTATTACCTCCTTATGCACTTTAGCTATTGACTCAAAAGGATTCTTAAAGAAAGTCAACTGTTTTAATCCCTTGTCTCCCTTTTTGCTAATTTCTCTAAAATAGAAATTAGGATGTTCGGTTTTAGACTGAATATTTACCAGAAGTATTCCCTTTTTATAATCTTCAATTGAACGAATCTGCTCCATTTTATCAGTATAGAGAGATTGATACAGTCGTTTGGTTTTAAAAGTCTTAAGATCAAATTGATCTACAAAAGGAAATTGACCATCCTTTGTAAAACCATCTCCTATAAGGAAAAGCTTGTCATTCTCAATTGCCAGAGTGTATCTTCCATACTGATTTTTACGGGTCTGAAAATTACCAGGATCTGAATACACATCCTGTCTATTTCTGTCAAAAAGCTTAATTGGAGCAGAATTTGGATCAGAAGGGTTAAAAATAAATGTTCTCGTACTTCTCGTTTCTGCCCAAAAATCCATAAAAACTGCATATTTGTCATCTCCCCAAACAACTCTTGAAAATCTTTGGCCGGTTTTAAAAAGAGACTTTGGTTCACTTGTAAAAGGTGCATCCCAGGAGAATATTTCATCTCTGAAATCAACTTTTACAGCCTGATTACCATTGTCAAGTGCTATGGCATAATACAAAGATGCCGGCTTGTCTGCACGCCAGTTAATTAATCTCATACCAGGGAAAGTTGAAGATGACCCTTTAGGCCTCCCTTCAAACAAGGGCTTGTCATATATTATTTTTATCAAATTGCCGTCAAGATCATAAACAGAACTTCTGGTTGGGAACATATCCACAGGAACAATAAAAGAATAAGGCCTGTGTATAGTGGTCACAAGCAGATACTGACCATCTGGAGATAATGTTGTGTTCACATAAATATCAGCACCCAAAAATGGTTTACGTTCTCCTTCAAGATTTACGATATTCAGCTCTGAAGTAGCAAGCGTTTCAAAATTTGCAATGTCTATTTCGTTTTTTAAAAGATCTGGATAGGTTCTTGCCTGCGATTCCTTTCCTTTGCCCTCCAGAACACTTGGCCCCTTTGGCAGATCTTTGGCAGGATCGAGCAATGAAGGTCTTTTGGAAGGCAACGACCATATCAACAATGATTTACTGTCTTTTAACCATATAAAAGCATTATCAAGATATCCGTTGAGACCTGTGGCAACTCTTTTAGCCTCCGCCTTAGCAATGTCTAGCACCCATAATTCAACATCTGTGTCAGTAGTATTAGTAAATGCAAGTAATTTCTCATCAGGAGAGAAGGTCTTTTCAGATATTCTCAAATTTTGAGGTAACCCTTTAACCTGGACAGGCTCCCATAGTCCGTCATCACAAACAACCTTTCTTACTTTCAAATTATTTTCAAATTTAAGATCTGAAGCCATATTGTTTCTTGGATTGATTCTGATACCTGCAAGTTTCATAACTTCCTGGCTTATCTCTGCCAGAGTTTGATAGGTATCTCTGTAAGAAAAAATCATGTATTCATCTTTCGAATCAAAAATTACTCTAGGAGCCACTTTGTAATCTGCCAACTCCATAATTTCTTTTGGCGGAGTTTGGAAAGTAATATTCTCCTGTGCTTTTAAAGAAATGGAATTCAATAATAAGATAAATGCAGTCAACTGCAGAAACATTAATAGATCGTGAATTTTTTTCATAGAATATCATTTATATTATTGTAATAATAGCAAATTTCTTAATACAAAAGATAGATTTTTGTAAATTAGCAAGGATTATTATATCAAGACTATGGGCAAAATTAACAAATTCACTTTCCTCATTATCTTCTTTACATTCATCTTATCCTTCCGGTTATTAGGAGCTACACAGGAAGACACCACCAATAATCATGAGTTAACTATATTTGTCATACCATCACTTCGTGATATTGACTGGCAAAGTCCTTCCTCACTATCTAAAACAACTACCAAAAGCTGGATATCATCAAAATTTGTCAGACACTCTTACTACATTGGACATTTATTTATCGAATTAACATCTTCCCTACTCGATAAGCCGGTTGTAACATCTGTGAGATCCGTTGGCAACAAAGAAAAGTTGAGACTTCTATATAAAGAAAAAATAGGGATGGCAATAATAGGTGCTCCTCTTAAGGGAAGAATGGAAAGTGCAGATGAGCTTGTGCGTTCCATTGATTTCACTCTGAAAAAAGAAAGAAGTATTGCTTTCATAAAATATTCGATAAACGAAAATGCTGCAAAAAGAATTATAGAATTTATCGATGGATTCTCAAAACCTGACTCAACCTCTCAAGCTCCATGCGATATATATGGAGGAGGATATTGGCCAAGATACAAGGGAGAAGGTGCCGGCTGCTCTGCATTCGGGATGGTTGTAATGGAAGTTGCAGGTCTGAAGCATGATTACCCCGAATGGATACATTCAGTCAACATACCGGCCGAACTGGTTGGAGGACAGTATAATAATTACATCAAAGTTAAGAACAGTGCCATTAAAAATACAACTGCCTGGAATGACAGAAGTGGTACTGCCAATATAGATTACTTCTCATTTTCAATATATGATCCTACTCTCATATATAATTGGATAATAAATATGCGTTCAACCTGCGAAAGTGATACATCTATAATTCTTTCAGGATTTAAACCTGCTGTTATAACAAGAGACCAGGGAACTATCCCCGGTCTCTATCTGGATGCACGCAATATGCACATTCCTCTCGATGAGCCTGTCTTCAAAGAAAGAGAGACGTTCTCAATCTTTGC
>DOVA01000217.1 GCA_003520315.1 Rikenellaceae bacterium
CAGTATCGCTAATTTTCGGGGAATAAGAAGCGCTCAGCTTGACTTCGATGGGCATACTCTTCTAGTCGGTATGAATAATGTTGGTAAGTCAACCGTGTGTGAAGCGCTTGAATTAGTGCTCGGACAGGATCGTATTAAACGCTTCCCTCCTGTGGAAGAATTTGACTTCTATAATGCATGTTATCTTGACAAATCTGTGACGCCAGCCTCTCCAGTTCCTATAAAAATTGAAGCAATCCTCANNGGGATCTTGATGAAGAGTTGGCGACAAAGTGTTTCGACAGGTTGGAGCGCTGGCATATTCGAGAAAAACGATTGTTGGCAGAAGGCGAAATAGATTTAGCAGATTCTCCTGATGTTTGCGAGTGTCTTAGAATTAAGGCATTGGCAAGTTACAATATTGAAGATGATGAATTTGAAGCAAAGGTAGTATTTTGTAGTGGCGCTCTTAAATCAAATGGAGAGTTATCAGAAGTTCCCCGCAACATCCGCCAGTTGTTCGGTTTCTATTATCTCCGTGCTCTTCGTACAGGATCTAGAGCGCTTAGCATGGAAAGGGGAACGCTTCTAGACACTATACTAGAAAAACAAAAAATTAGAACAGGGATTTGGGAAAATGCGATTGAAGAACTACGTGGATTACAACCTCCGATAGATGAAGGTGCCGCTGACCTGACTCCGGTCCTCGAATCTATCGAAAAAAGACTAGAGCAATATATTCCATTATCAGCAAATGGGAAGGTGACGCAGTTATATGTCTCGCAACTGACACGAGAGCATTTGCGGAAAACTATTTCATTTTTCCTTCGCACTTCAGAAGAACAAGAACCTGTTCCTTTCCAAATGGTTGGGACCGGAACTATAAATGCGCTTGTACTTGCACTGTTATCATTCATTGCTGATATTCGAAGAGGTAATGTAATTTTTGCAATGGAAGAACCAGAAATTGCACTACCTCCACATACCCAGCGACGTATTGTGGATTATTTGCTAAACAATTCAACTCAGTGTTTTCTTACCACGCATTCTCCATATGTGATTGAATCTTTTCCGCCTGAACAAATACGTATTCTCAAAAAAGATACAAATGCATCACTATTTGCTACAAGTCTCACAGTTGGTAAGACACTCAAGGGAAAAACATACAGAAAGCACGCAAGACGGGGGCTCGCAGAGGCAATGCTTGGAAGAGGTGTAGTTGTCTGCGAAGGTATTACTGAGAAGGATATAATCTTTGCGGCAGCTGAAAAAATGGAGGAAACGGATTCTGAAAGCTATTATCCACTTGATCTATCCGGTGTAAGTGTATTCTCTGCAGATGGGGATGGCTCCTTATCTGAATTTGGATCATTTTTTAAATCATTAGGAATGACCACATATGCATTTTTTGATTATAAAGAAAGAACGCTAGAGGAACAAGAAAAACTTGCAGCTTCATTCGATATCTTAGGAGGGACAGAGTATACAGGTTCAGAGAAAATGTTAACTGAAGAGACACCTCCGTTGCGGCAGTTAGAGTTGCTTATTGAACTACGTGATTCAGGCGCAAAATCTGGTTTAGCTTTACCATCTTCTGAATCAAAGGAAGAAATAAAGACAATGACGAAAAACATACTTTCTAATGACAAGGGAAGCGGGTATGCAGGAAGATTGATTGAGTTGTGTAGTTTTGATGAATTACCAAAAACTGTCTTCAATTTTCTTACTAAAGTATATGAACAGTACAAAAAACCAGGACCTATTCCGCCTATTGATAAACAAGCGGCTGAAAGGGATGCAACTCAAGTTGAGCTTAATGGCTAATCAGTGAACAAAAAATGAATATTACCATTTGCCCAAAACGACAGTCTGTGCTGNNCTGGATGAAGCTGGACATTGTATGGTAACAGGTGGTCCGGGGAGTGGTAAAACAACGCTTGCACTTCTAAAGGCAGCAAAGCGGATAGATAATGGGCTTAATCCTGGGCAACAAGTCTTGTTTTTGAGCTTTTCCCGTGCGGCTGTGGCACGAATCGCTGATGCTGCGAAACAGCAAGTATCGTACGAAAAACAAACAGCACTTTCAATTCAGACTTTTCATTCCTTTTTTTGGCAAATTCTTCAAGGCTATTCTTACCTATTAGGCTTACCTCGACAAGTTAAAATTTTGCTTGCTCATGATGAAAAAGCGTTTAGTAATGGGATTGATAGAAATTCGCCTTTATGGAGTAAGTGGGACAAGACTCGTAATAAGATGGCTTACGAACAGGGCCTTATTTGTTTTGATCTTTTTGCTCCTCTGGTATCAAGCCTCTTTAAGCGTTCAAATTCCATATGCTCACGGATTGCAAGACGCTATCCTTTGATTCTTGTAGATGAAGCACAAGATACAAATGATCAACAATGGGATATCATAAGGAGTTTAAGTCACTACTCTCAAATTGTTTGTTTTGCAGATAAAGATCAAATGATTTATGATTTTTTGCCTGGTGTTGGTCCAGCTAGAGTATCACAGATACAAGAAATCTTGAGCCCACTAATTGTTAGCCTTGGATCGGAAAACAATCGAAGTCCAAGTACAGAGATCACTACATTTGCACGGGACATTTTCGTAAATAAAATAGGAAGCGGAAGTTATAAAGGGGTATCGAGATTACATTTTGGACCTTCAGCAGATCAAAGAGACAATGCCATCCGAAAAAGCATACCAATATTAATAAAGAAAATTATAGCTGAAACAGGAAAGAAGCCAGAGAGTATAGCTTTAATAGCATCTTACAGTCGCGGTGTTGCTGTAATATCCTCTGCACTTCAATTAGAAAAGGCAATCCCACATAGAGTGTTATTCGATGAAGCATTTACTGTGTTATCGAGTAGAGCTGCTGCATTCTTACTTGAACCTAAAGGGCAGCAATCAGTGGAAGAGGATACTGCAACATTGTTAGAGATTATTGGCTTAGCATTTAGGGCAAAAGGTAAGAGCAGCAGCCTTAAAAAGGGCACTAAGTGTGTTCTCTATGCAGGAAGATGCCGTGATGAGAAAATACCGAATTATAAAGTTGCACTAGCGGCAAAATCACTCGTTTTGAAAGCACAGCAACGACCTTTGACCGGAGACCCTGGACGGGATTGGTTGACCGTAAAAAATGAAATGAAACAAACCGGTGAATCATCATTTGATGAGATTGCGAAAACGCTTGATTATCTCGTTGCCTTTTCACGTGGTCGTCATATTAGAGAAGGGCTATCTGAAACTTGGATGCAACATTCTGCTTATGTAGGTGCCCGAGAAATTATAAACATGGCTTTAACTCAGGAACAACTATATAGCGACACTGAGGAATCGAAAGGCATTTACGTTATGAATACGCATAAATGCAAAGGCAAGCAATTCGATGGTATCATACTCTATCGCCAACAATACCATTCTCCCTTTGTGTGGTATGGTGAGTTATCTCCATACCCTTTCAGCAGGAGACTATTGCATATGGCCATTACACGAGCAAAGTATCACGTTTTAATTCTTGAAGAAGTATTCCCACAATGTCCGATATGTGCTCCATACAAGCTTTGAAAAAAATATGGTCGTAGATCATTAAAAGTTTCCCAAAAAAACGGACTATAGATTGTTTTCAGTAGCTTGGGCCACTGCATTTTTCCGAGGTCTTCCCCTCGGTCTCTTGGGTTTTTCAGGTTCGAGA
>DOVA01000209.1 GCA_003520315.1 Rikenellaceae bacterium
ACGAATAGGGGATGTAAAATGATTTTTGTACGTATCTTCGCGGCCAAACATGAAATTACTTAAAATTAATACACAATGGCAGTTCTAGAAAAGATCCGGGTTAAGATGGGTGTCTTTATTACTTTAATTATAGCTATTGCACTTTTATCTTTTATTATAGATCCGGGAACGTTACAATCAGTTCTTTCAATTTTTTCTTCAAAGTATGATGTTGGAGAAATGAATGGTAAATCAATAACATATCAAGAATATCAGAAGAAAGTCGATTATTTTACAAAGATATTTCAGTTAACTTCCGGTTCATCTACAATGAGTGATGAGACTCAGGAATATGTTAATCAAAGTGCCTGGCAGGAACTCTTAACAGAGAATGTTTTACTACCTGTAATGGATAAGGCCGGAGTCAAAGTTGGCGATGATGAAATGGTGGATCTCAGCCAAGGAACAAATATTTCTCCGGTGCTTTTGAGAGAACATACTTTTATTGGTGAAAACGGTCAGTTTGACAGATCCAGACTTGTTCAATTTATTAAGCAAATACCTCAGGATAATTCCGGTAATCTTTCAACATATTGGAAGTTCCTTGAAAATAATATTAGAAATGAGCAAATATTTTCGAAATATGTTTCACTTCTTGTAAAAAGTTCAATCTTTAATCCTGTTGAACTAAGAAGAATAATAGAAGAGAACAATGTTACATCTGATGTCTCATTTGTATTGCAACCATACGCATTTGCTCCTGATAGCACAGTTACTGTCTCAAAGCAGGAAATAAAGGATTATTACAATAAATACAAAAGACATTTCTACAGAAATGCAAGCAGAGATATTGAATATGTAGTATTTAATGTCGTCCCTTCCGAAACAGATATGGAACTGGCTAAGAAAAGTATAGATAATCTTTTTGATGAATTTGCAACTACAGATAATCTTAAGAACTTTTTGGCCAAAAATTCTGATAAACCTTTAGATCCATATTATTACAAAGAGGGAGAGCTGGCAGCCGTATCTCCGATTCTTGACAGTTTTGCCTTTAAAGCACCTGTAAATGCAGTACTTCCTGTTTTTCTTCAAGATTATACATATATGGCGGCAAGAATAAATGATAAGAAGCAAATGCCAGATTCCGTTTATGTTCAACATATTCTCATTCAGAATTCGGACAGGGCTGCAGCAAATAAATTGGCTGATTCTCTTATTCAGCTTCTCTCAAAGGGAGCAGATTTTTCTGAACTTGCGGCTAAATATTCTGCTGACAAAAACCCTAATGTTACTCCTGGTGATATTGGATGGATGACTCAACAACAATTAATTCCTGGATTTGAACCTTGTTTTGATCTTTCTCCGGGCAAGATAACCAAGCTGGAGACAAATTATGGCATTCATGTGGTTAAGGTTAAGGAAATGAGTAAGCCGGTCACAAAAGTTCAACTGGCAGTTTTGGTAAAAGAGGCTTTGGCAAGTAAAGAGACATACCAAAAATATTATTCTCAGGCAAATGATCTTGCTACTAAGGCAAACGGCAATATTGAAAAATTTAATGCAGCTGTCAAGGAGTTAAATTTAACAGCCATTCCTGCTTCCGGGATAGAACCAGGAGCAAAAAATGTTGCTACTTACAAGAATGCTCGTGAAATAAGTCGTTGGGCATATGAAGCAAAAGTGGGAGATGTTTCTAATATCATTGCTGTAGATAATAAATATTTCTTTGTGGTAGCCCTTACAGCTGCTTATGAAGAGGGTATTCCGGAACTTAGTGCCGTTGAACCAAAAATTGTCGAAATTATCAAGAAAGAAAAGAGTGATAAGAAAGCTGTCGCCGAGGTTTCAGAGAAAATTAAAGGGCTTGCGACTATGGATGAAATTGCGAATGTTTTGGGTTTAACAATAAGTAAACAGGAAGGAATTTCTTTTGGTGCTCTTGGATCACAGTCGTTTGACCCTAAATTTATTGGATCAGTGTGTGGAGCTGAAGTCAACAAAGTTACAGGACCTATTGATGGGACTGTAGGTGTTTATGTGTTCAATGTAGATGCAAGACAAACAGGTGCCTTCTTTACAGAAGATGATGCAAAGGCAAGAAATAATCAAATTTTAGGTTATAAAATGCAAATGTTATCTCCGATTCTTGAAAAGGCAGCAAATGTCAAGGATACCAGGTATAAGTTTTTTTAATTTAAACTTACCGTANNCTTTTTTATACTGCAAAACGGAAATGCATAATGTCGCCGTCTTGTACAACATAATCTTTTCCTTCGACATTCATTTTTCCAGCTTCTTTGCAGGCTGCTTCAGAACCATATTTTATAAAATCCTCATATTTAATGACCTCTGCCCTTATAAAGCCTTTTTCAAAATCAGTATGAATAATTCCTGCTGCTTGTGGAGCTTTAGTCCCTTTGTGAAAAGTCCAGGCTTTAACTTCTTGAACACCGGCAGTGAAGTAGGTCTCGAGATTAAGTAATTTGTAAGCTGCTCTTATAAGACGGTTAACGCCAGACTCCTGTAAACCTATCTCGTTGAGAAATAACTCTCTATCTTCATAACTTTCTAATTCTGCAATTTCTGATTCAATTTTTGCAGCTACAACCAACATTTGGGCATTTTCATCTTTAATTGCATCTCTAACTTGATCAACATAAGTGTTTCCACTTTTGGCAGAAGATTCGTCGACATTACATACATATAAAACAGGTTTATCAGTAAG
>DOVA01000198.1 GCA_003520315.1 Rikenellaceae bacterium
CTTTTAACAAATCATATTCATATTGTTTCCGATTAGCATTCGAGGAACTTGTTAGGACTATGAGACTCTCCTCATTAATGGAAGCCATAAAGCCATGACGAAGGCCCAGTGTGTCTGATGCATAGGCAACCAAGGTACCTCCGGATAGTTCTTGTACTTTCAAGTGCGCTTCATACGCACCACCAAAAAAAGGCCTAGAAGAAATAAAAAATACTCTAGTATAAGCCTCTCTGGAAATCTCACTCGCAAAGCTATCAAATCCAGAAATTACTTTATTTCCTACTTCAATTAGGGAACTTACATATCGCTTGCATTTTTCAAACTCTTCCGTATAAACATACTGCAACAAAAGACCTGCAAGAGTCATTGAGGTAAAAGAAGAAGTCATAGCAAGCCCAACATCATTGGTTTCCGCAGGCAGGTCCAAGACAAATCCTTTAGGACCCAATCCTTTAACAATTTTTGCTAAATCACCATCAGCATTACAAGTTATTGCTAAGTGCATGACCATACCAGGACGCAATTTTTCAGCCAATGAGACTGCAGCATTTCCTTCAGGACTATTACCTGACCTCGCAAATGATACCAGAATAAAGTCTTCTCTAGGGAAAGCTGTTTCTGGATCCATTACAATTTCAGTTGAACTTATTGCTTCTGCATATGCGAAAACTCGTCTTAGTGCAGGTACAATCGAAATTCCAACAAAGTGTGAACTTCCTGCTCCAGAAAAAATAAGACGTGGATTATTGCCCAAGAACTCATGTAATTCCCTGGCAGAGCCTAAAACACAGTCCATCGTTTCTTGCCACATCTTTGGCTGCTTCAATATCTCTGATGCGGTATGAAAATACCCTGAATTCTGTACGTTTGGCTTATTAAGGAGCTTATTTAAGCCTGATTCATTATTTCTCATATAATCCTCGTGTATCAAATGTAATTATAGACTAGATGACATACAATCAGTTGTCAAGATTTTTTATCTAATATTTGTTTGTTTTTGATTGTTTTCTAGAAAAACACTCATTTATTGATTTTTTAGCTATTCCTGATATATAATTCCCAAAATTGGTTTTCCACGTTACAATGTTGCCAGGAGTACAAAATGATACGGGTCAAACGTTTTGAAGCAATTCAAAATGAACTTGCAATAAAGGGTGTCGTTGACGTCATAGAACTTGCAGAACTTTTACATTCTTCGAAAGCAACCATCAGACGAGATTTGGATGCTCTAGAAAAACTCGGTATATTGAAGCGAACTCATGGCGGAGCTCAAGTAGTTGATTCTGATGAGGAATTACCCTTCCATACAAAAATGATGGCACACAGCCAAGAAAAAAGAGCAATAGGCATAAAGACAGCCTCATGTATACCTGATGGAAGTATAATTGGGTGTACTGGTGGTACTACGGTTTTATCCATAGTGAAGCATCTTAAAGAAAAACAAATCACAGTTGTTACAAATGCAATAAATATAGCAATGGAGCTAGCTACATCAAAAATGGTTGAGGTGATAGTCTCCGGAGGAACTCTCCGTTCTCGTACATACGAAATGGTGGGCCATGTAGCCGATAGAACACTTTCTGAATTAAACCTGGATTTTGCACTTATTGGAGTTGATGGCATAGATATTTTACGAGGGATATCAACTTATACTATGCAAGAAGCTCATGCTGCATCTGTTTTTATCAATCAAGCCAAGTATGTTTGGGTGGTAGCAGACTACAGCAAGATTGGGAAAATTGCACCTGCAATAATTGCACCCATTTCAAAAGTAAATAGAATTTTCACAGACAAGGGAATACCGAGTCCCATGAAGAAGCAATTGGAAGCAGCAGGCATAGAAGTCATCATTTCAGATTAGCGGTTACATCAAAAAAACAAACAATTTACGATTTCATTTTCTTGAAAGTATCAGCAATTCAACAAAATATCTCATTTTTCCAATAGACAATTCGATTTGATAAAGTATGTGGTCGTGTTTATTCTGGACCGTTCCGGCAATTTCATTCTGCATTACTTCTACAGTATTCATTATAAGAAATACTTTTAATACAATACTTTTCCCCTAACCCTTTAAACTCTACCTCCCAAATCTCACCATTCTGAGGTATTTGTTCAGGATAATTGGGAAGTGTTCCTTCTAGCAGGCCACGAATAATTCTCATGGTAACAGCATGAGTTATTATAAGGCAATCTCGGTCATCTTCGGAAAAAGCTGAGAAAAAAGACTGCAATCTAATCGATATATCTTTATATGATTCGCCAAGAGGCGGACACCAATTCCAACGCTTTGTTCTATCCTTTTCATATCTTTGATCATTTTCTGCTTCAGAATACGTTTTTCCCTCAAAAATGCCAATATTATGCTCGATCAACCGGGCATCAATTTTTACGGGAATCCCTCTTTTTAGGGCAAAAGGTATTGCGGTTTGGAGTGCACGCACTAGGGGTGAGCAATATATCATCTCTATATTATTCGTTTTAGGAAAAATCGAGGCGAGGTTCTTTGCATCGTTTAAGCCTCTACGACTCAGCAAGAAATCTTTTTGCCCCGCTAAAATATGGCCTACATTAGCTTCGCTTTCAGTGTGTCGGATTATAAAAATTTTCATACATTCCCTCAGTAAATTTAACCATTACGGTATAGGATAACCCCTATTGAGTAAAGACTGAGCACATCAATTGAGGCTCTCTTCACAAATTGCTGTCGCCTAGATTGAACGTGAATTAAGTAGCAAG
>DOVA01000031.1 GCA_003520315.1 Rikenellaceae bacterium
ATTGGATGTGGCCAAGACACACTGGAGACTTTTCAATTTTTAGAATATATGCCGACAAGGAGAACAAACCTGCAAAATATTCAAAAAACAATGTCCCGTACAGACCTAAAAAATATTTTTCTATATCTACAACCGGAATAAATGAAGGAGATTTTACTCTTGTTTATGGCTTCCCCGGCAAAACGCAGGAATACTTAATGAGCAGCGCAGTTAAATATATCTCTGAAGTTTCAAATCCTCACAAGATTAAACTTCGGACACTAAGGTTGGATGTCCAAAAAGAGTATATGTCACAAAATCAAGAAATAAGAATAATGTATGCGGCTAAGAATGCCAACGTTGCCAATTCATGGAAAAAATGGCAGGGAGAGATGAATGGAATTAAAAGAATGAACATTGTCGAAAAGAAAACAGAGTATGAAAAACTTTTCAATGCATGGGCAAAGAACAGAGATGAATATAAAAATATTGTATCGAGTCTCGATTCTCTATATAAAATGCTTGAACCATATTCATTTGCTAATGACTATAATAACGAAGCAATTAATTCAAATGAGATATTGAAGTTTGCCGGATCACTGTTAACCTGTTTTAAGGGTAAAGACGGAAATATTAAAAATGAAGATAAGGATTCAGTAAAAAACATGATTGAACTTTTCTTTAAAGACTATCACCTGCCGATAGACAAAAAATGCTTTATTTTGTTAATTGATGAATATAGAAAAAATATTCCTTTGAAATTTCAACCCGAGTATTTTATATTAAAGATGCGTGAATATGAAGGAGATATATACAAATTTGCCGATCATATCTTTGATAATTCCATATTTGTCAATCAATCTCAATGCATGAAAATATTGCAAGATTCTGTTACAATTTCCACAATTCTTAAAGATCCTGCTGTTGAAATGTACTTAGCCTTTAAACGAAAATTTGATGATGACATAAAGTCTGAATACAACAGGTTAAACAATCAAATCACACTTCTGTACAGAAATTACATGAAAGGTCAGATGGAATTTGACAAAGAGAAAAATTTTTATCCCGATGCAAACTCAACTCTCAGGGTCGCATACGGTAAAGTGTCTGGCTATAGGCCTGCTGATGGAATATACCGCAAACCTTATTCTACTTTGGAAGGTATAATAGAAAAAGACAATCCACAAATTTATGATTACAATATTCCACAAACATTGAGAGATATTCACAAAAATAAAGACTATGGAAAATGGAATATAAATGGTACAGTACCTGTCTGTTTTATTGCCAATAACCATACATCGGGCGGAAATTCCGGAAGCCCTGTAATTAACGGGAAAGGTGAATTAATAGGAATTAATTTTGACCGAGTATGGGAAGGAACCATGAGCGATATTGCCTTCGATCCTGATATGTGCAGAAATATCTGCCTCGATATAAGATATGTCCTTTTTTTAATTGATAAGTATGCAAATGCTCAATGGATTTTAAAAGAGATAAATATTAATAATTAGTGCAAAATTTATTTTAAATTAAAGAGGGTATTTCAGTTTATATCTTGAAATACCCTCTTTAATTTAAACAAAATTATTAATTTACTTCTTGTTTTCGTCCAGGTAGTTTGTGTATTTTTCAAGTTTTGCTTTGTAGTCATCTCCCTTCTCTCTGAAACGGAAATATATATTTTTGAGATACTCTGCAACAACAAGTTTTACTTCATTATCTGAAGTAGAGGCAAAGCAAGTCTCAAAAGGTTCTATGGCAGCCATTAGATTCTCTTCAAGTTGTTTAACAAGTTCTTCGTATTTATTGTCATCAACCTCTTCTGTAGCTGCGGCCTGTATCTCTACAGCTCTGTCATAATAGGCTGCCCCAATGGCAAATGACCCAAAATAGTACGACTTGTCAATCTCTACTGACTTTTTGTAACATTCAATAGCCTTGTCAATGTTTTTCAGATTTTTCCACACATTGCCCTCTGCATAGTACAGACTTGCATTATTAGGTTCGTTTTTTTGAGCCTGAGATATAAGAGTTAATACCTTGTTTGGATCATCATTTGACTCAAGATAACTGTTAATAAGCATAACAAGTACGCTCTGATTTGTAGGATATTTGGTAAAACCTGCTTGAAGCACTTCTTTTGCCTTTTCTACTTTTCCGGAAGATTTATATGCTTCTGCGAGAGAAGAGTATATATCACCATTTGCATCATAACCATTTTCAATAGACATTTGTAAAAATTTCACTGCTCTGTCGTACTCTTTAGCCATTAAGGCTGTCAGGCCTGTATAGTACATCATAACTGTATCAGGCTGATTAATAAGCGGATTTGAACTAATGTTTACACAACCTTCAAAATTGTAAGACGCTTTCTTAAAATCACCAAGAGTATAATTTGTCATTGCTTCATTCTGATAACGATTCTTCATTGCTAACAGTCTGTCTGTAATATCCTTGGCTTTAGCTTTTTTTACATCGAGTTCAGCTGCTTTTAAAAGAGCCGCTACTCCCTCGTCAACAGGATTACCGGTAATATAGTTCTTAGTCTGAACAAAACAGGCCAGTGTGCCATCTTGATTGTAATATAGTTCCTTATCATCATAAATGTCGACTGTATATTTGACATCTAAAACTGTTCTGTCTTCTGTAGAAATAATCCTTTGATCCTTAAGAAGCAGTTTAATTTCATTTCTTGATGCCCCGTTCCAAATGGACTTAACAGGTGTGTCATAAATTGCAGCACAAGCGTCTGCAAGCTTTATCCAAGTTGCAGGATTCGTACTTTTCTTGGCATCAGCTGACTCTTTAAGTGCCTTTTCATAGTTTTTAATGGCATCTGCTACCTCTTTGGTTTGGGCAGCCAATTGCAGTGAAAAAAGCAATGTCAATGCTAATAATATTTTTTTCATTGTAATATTTTGGTATTGATTGTTGTTAATAAATTTAATTATTGATTTCTGTAGCTTTATGTTCATTGAATTTCTTCTGTTTCAACAGGTTTTTCTTCGCTCTTGTTAACGCGACAAACAGCGGCAATGCTGTCTCCCTCTTTGATGTTAATCAATTTAACGCCTTGAGTTGCTCTTCCCGAAACCCTTATTGAAGAAACTTCAAGCCTAATTGTAAGACCAGATTTGGTAATAATCATTAAATCATTATCATCAGAAACATCTTTAATGGCAATCAATTTACCTGTTTTTTCAGTAATATTGAGCGTTTTAACACCCTTTCCGCCCCTGTTCACCACTCTGTAGTCATCAAGTAATGATCTCTTGCCATAGCCGTTTTCACTCACAACAAGCACATGTCTCGTTTCACCACTGCCTTTAGTATCTGTGTCAACACAAATCATACCAATAACTTCATCGTCCTCACTAATATTTATACCCTTTACCCCAGCACCGGTTCTTCCTATAGCTCTGACGCAACTTTCATTAAACCTCACACATTTACCTTCCCTTGATGCAAGAAGAATCTCATTTTTCCCATTTGTGAGAATTGCTTCGAGTAGTTCATCGTTTTCTTTGATAGTGATAGCATTAACTCCATTGGTTCTTGGTCTTGAATATGCCTCA
>DOVA01000218.1 GCA_003520315.1 Rikenellaceae bacterium
TATTCATAAGTACAAGGTTCCAAGAAGGAACACCTGAGAAATTTGTCACATCTTCTGTTGCAATAATAGGACTCATCAACTCAATCTTTTTTTCAAAGTCAGCCATTAAGGCTGTGGATCTCTGAGGTATGCGTTTTAACTCTGTCCAAGGTGGGGAGTTTTTTATAAGAATAGCTGACAAATCCCCGTATAAAGTGTTTCCATCTCCAATCTCGTCTATGCTTGTGCTCCCTCCCAGGGTAAGAGATTTTCCGTCAAAAAGTCGCGAATCTGGATTTGAGTTTACATAGCTTGCAAGAAGAGTCTTCATGCCATTATAATGACAATTATTGAGAGACTCATTGGTAACCGGTATAAATTTACTTTTCGACGAACTTGTACCGCTCGATTTTGCAAACCATTTTACCTTGGTGTTCCAAAGCACATAATCTTCTCCTCTTCTTATTCTGTCTATATATGGTTCAAGTGAGTCGTAATCTCTCAAAGGTACTTTTTTTTGAAATTCTTCAACATTGTTTATCTTTTCGAAATCATGTTCTTTACCGAATAATGTATCTCTGCCTGATGCTATTAAGTTTTTAAAACATTCTGTCTGACTTTTCCATGGATTAATTCGTGTCTTATCAAGCTGAGAAAGCCTGATTTTAGATAATTGTCTGAATATAAATGTTGTTAATGACATCTGTTTTTATTCTTGTCCTAATACTTGATGTAAAACCTCAAGTGACTTGACCTCAATGGGAGAACCAATGTGGTGGCTCAAATAGGAAAGCATATCCTTAATAAAAATATATCTTTCCCTACCGTTCAACTTGACAGTATTTAATTCTGCAGGATCAATATTCAAAAGTTTTGCCAGGATTTCAGAACTTCTTCCGGAGAAATCGCCAATTGAGAGAAGAGGATCATATCCACTTTGTTTGCACATTTCAACAATAAACCATGTATGGAAGTTGGAATATCCGTTTTTTAACGTTTCGAGTGTTAATATTGAACTGCGAATAAAATCGTACATCACACGATTTGGCTCAACTTCTCTGACAATCCTGTAGATCAGCTCACTGATAAACATTGCGATGGAACATTTGTTGAGATTATATCTAATATCTTGAAAAGTAAATGCAGGGGAAAATTCTTTAATTGTAGACATAGATCCTTTTCCTCCAGGTACAATCTCTGCATCAATTATATCAAGTGCTTGAAGTTGAGAGATAAAAGCATTTCCCGGTTTTCTTTTTCGGACGATATAACTTTGCCTGCCGTTGAGATTGGAATAACCCTGCAATATCAGTGATGAGTCCTTGTATTTAAGAGTGTGAAGCACTATTATTTGCAGTTTGTCAGGCATTATTTTTTGTATTGATTTAGAAAAGCAGATAATTTTCTTAAAGAGTTTCCTCTGTGGGATATCAAATTTTTTTCTTCTGGAGATAATTCTGCCAGAGTCCTATCATATCCGTCGGGGATAAAGACAGGGTCATAACCAAACCCTCCTGTTCCAGATGGATGTTCTGCAATTTTACCATTAAGTATTCCTTCAAAAAAGAAAGGTTTTCCGTCTACAATAAGTGCAATTATAGTTCTGAATCTTGCTGTTCTGTCAAGTATGCCTTCTATCTCCTTAAGTAATTTGGCCATATTTGCTTTGGAATCATGTTGTTCACCGGCATAACGGGCAGAGTATATTCCGGGAGCTCCATTTAAGGCATTGACTTCAAGTCCTGTATCGTCGGCAAAACATGCAATATGGAGCCGTTCCCATATAAATTGTGCCTTTATCAGAGCATTTCCTTTGAGTGTATCGGCTGTCTCTGGAATATCTTCAAACAGATTAAGCTCCCGAGGAGTTTTAAGAAAAAAATTCCTACCCAAAACAGACCGGGCTTCTTCTACCTTGTGAAGATTATTGGTTGCAAATACAATATTCATAAAACAATATTGCATCAAAGATACTAAAACTTTACTTTTGTATACTTTTATAATAAAACCAAAAATGAACAGAATTAAAACACTCTGTATTTTCCTGCTTGTATGTTTAGTTACTTTTCCTGCGTATTCGCAATCAAAATATTTCAAGACAGGCCGAAGCTTGGACGTCCAATTTTCGGTGCTAAAGGAACTTTCGATGTACTATGTTGATAGCGTGGAAATTGATAAACTCATTGAAACGGGGATAAACGCAATGCTCGAATCTCTTGATCCTTACACTGTTTTGATTCCTGCAGAAGATCAGGAGAGTCTTGAACTTATGACTACAGGTTCTTATGGCGGCATAGGAGCATTAATTAGAAAAATTGACAATGGCATTTTGATAGGAGAAGTTTATGAAAATTCGCCTGCAGCTAAGTCAGGGCTTGTAGCTGGAGATATCATTCTTAAGATTGATAATCAGGACATATCGGGTCTTATTGTAGATTCTTGTAGTGCAAGGATGAGGGGAAGACCGGGTTCGCAGGTTGCTTTTCTTGTCAAAAAACTTAGAGGAGGTGACACAGTGGAGGTAAAAGTTATAAGGGATAAGGTTCATTTTCCGGATGTTGCTTATAGCGGATTTGTGAATGACACTACAGGATACATAAGACTTAATGGATTTACTTTTGGAGGTTCGAAAGATTTCCGTCGGGAATTGCTTGAACTCAAGAAAAATTCCGATATGAAAAGATTGATGATTGATATCAGAGGTAATGGAGGCGGATTGCTGGATGAAGCGGTTAATATTGTCTCGTTGTTTGTGCCTAAGGGGACTAAAGTTGTTTCTGCCATAGGAAGAACAAAGCAATCGAGCATGGATTACTATACTAAGGATGAACCTGTTGACACATCTCTGGCTATAATAGTTCTTGTTAATTCCGGTTCTGCATCCTCATCAGAAATTGTTGCAGGAGCTCTTCAGGATCTTGACAGAGCAACGATAGTAGGAACAAGAACATATGGTAAAGGCTTGGTGCAGTCGATAAGAGATGTTGGTTACGGTAACAGAATTAAGCTCACTACAGCTAAATATTACACACCAAGTGGAAGATGTGTTCAGGCAATAGACTATTCACATAGAAACGAGGATGGAAGTGTCGGAAATATTCCTGATTCATTACGCAGACCATTTAAAACACTTAAAGGCAGGACAGTTTATGATGGAGGAGGAATCACGCCTGATGTTATTATCAATCCTCAAACCGTTCCTAGAGCAGTTATGTCACTCATTTTTGCCGAAGTGCTTTCAGATTATTCAATTCTGTACTTTAGGGATCATATCTCGATTGCCGAACCAAAAGATTTTAAACTTACTGATACCGAATATGAAGAATTTATTTCTTATGCTGCTTCACGCAATTTCGATGGGAGGAGTGCTTCAGAAGTGGAATTGGATAGGTTGATAGCTATTTTAAAGGAAGAGTCGATGTACGACGAATTTAAAGACAGAGTTACAGCCCTTGAAGAGAATGTTAAACTTACCAAGGAGGAGATGTTGCGAAGAAACTCAAATATTATAAGGCCTTTTCTAGAGGAGGAGATTGTTAATAGATATTATTATGAAAGAGGTCAGATAGAGAGTGTATTAAGAAACGATTATCAAGTTAAGAAAGCGCTTGAAGTTAAATTGATTAACTGATGTTACTCGATTTGCTTTTGCCAAGGATATGCCCTGTTTGTAGAAGAGTACTTTTAAGGGGGGAGAAACATCTTTGTCTTAAATGCCTTTCTGAGATTCCTTTTACTTATTTTTGGACATGGCCCGGCAATCCTGCTGAAAACAGGTTTTTGGGCAAAGTAGATATAGTCAGGGTAGTATCTTTGTTTTACTATAGAGATGGGAGTCATTACAAAAATATAATTCATCTTTTTAAATACAAAGGCCATCGCAAACTTGGCAAATTTATGGGGGAAATGCTTGGAGAAAAACTTTTGAGCAGTGGTATTTACAAAGACATAGATGTTATAATTCCGGTTCCTTTACATCCCTTTAAACGCTGGAAAAGAGGGTATAACCAGGCAGAGATAATTGCCCTTGCCATTGGAAACGTTATTCGAAAGCCTGTTGATTGCTCTTCACTTGTTAGAAGGCGCTATACTGTGAGCCAAACCAGAAAAAGTGCATCTCAAAGAGAAAAAAATGTTGCCGGAGCTTTCAGAATAAAGTCTCATTCATTATTAAGGGAAAGGCATATATTATTGGTGGATGATGTCTTGACAACGGGAGCTACATTAAGTTCATGCGCTTGTGAGATAATGAAAATAGAGGGGTGTAGGGTATCATTTGCCACATTGGCTTTTGCAGAATAATAACTAAATTTGTAGCTGTAAGCTGAAGTTGTATGCTCGATTTCATTAAGATAGATCTAATTGACATAATTGATATATTTTTGGTGGGTTTATTGATCTATCAAATCTACAAGCTTATCAGGGGCACTGCTGCTCTTAATATTTTCATTGCAATTATTGTTATTTATTTTATATGGCTCATTGTCAAAGCTCTTCATATGGAATTACTCGGGGCGATAATGGGACAGGTTATAGGAGTAGGAGTTATTGCCTTGATTGTACTTTTCCAGCAGGAAATCAGACGTTTTTTGCTAATGATTGGTACGAGGTACATGAATTCTCAGCGTAAACTAAAACTGGCAAATATGCTTTTTGGTGTCAAGGGAAGAAGTGTTTCTCTCAATTTATTAGAGGAAGTAACTCTG
>DOVA01000092.1 GCA_003520315.1 Rikenellaceae bacterium
CAACTACTATCAGGACCTCTCTGAAAAGGGATACTTTAAAAGGCTCATCTCCGCAAACATCAATCAGTACATACAGATTGACAGCGTGATTTGCAATTTTGATCACTATCCATATACCGCCAGGACATTCGCAAAACAACTCATACTCCGTGAAAGCAACGTCACTGAGAGAAGCCTGATAACCACTTGCAAACTGCTCAACTCGGTAAGAAGTGACAATAATCCTCACGGCTTTATCATTGAGAATTTTGAAATCATAGAAAACAAAGACATCAGAGTCGCAAATAGATAATACCATGAAGAAAATAACAAGTACCGTTCAAAAAATCAAAGATGAGATAATTGAAAAGCAGGTACACTGGAACAAGAAAATAGAGGATTATCTCAGAAGCATGAGCTATGAGAGCCGCCTGACGCTGATTGCATCTATGCTCCTTTTTATGGGTTTCGTTTTCATCGGGATGATGGTGGTGACAATAATACAACTGGAGAAAAAGAGTGTCAGGCAGATAGAGTTTGAGCACATCAGGGGTCTGGAGGTAAAGTCAAAATCCGATACAAATAACTTGAATAAAAACTACGATTATGGAAGAGAAAATTAAAAAAGAGAGAAGCCCTCAAGAGGTATTAAAGCGTAAGAAGATGATAGTCTTTCCGCTATTCGTGCTTGCCTTTGCTGCCGTTATATGGTTAATATTTTCCCCTTCAAAAGAAGAAAAACAGAAGCTAAGTGAGTATGATGGAATAAACACCAATATCCCTCAGGCAAAAGCCAATGCTCTTGCAGACAGCAAAGAAGCGGAATATGAGAAAGCCAGTGCCGAGCAACAGCAAGATCAGAGATCGAAAACGATGCAGGATCTGGCAGGGTTCTTTGGTATCACCAAGGAGAACTCACAAGATGAGGGCGATGAGCTTGGACAATCTCCCAATAATACCGCCGGGTCATCAGATGGCAAAAGTAATACCAGAGGCACGATCCGATCATCTGCCAGGGCATATAAAGAGATAAACCGCAACCTGGATAATTTCTATCAGGACGATAAAGACAAAGAGAAGAAAGAACTGCAAGATAAGGTGGATCAGCTGCAGGCTCAGATGAGGGAAAGCAACAATGGAAATAGCGTGGAAGAGAAAATGAAGCTATTGGAAAAATCGTATGAGATGGCTGCGCGATTAATGCCTCAGAACAATGCTGCAAAAAATGAAAATACTGCGGAAAAGGAACAAGAAACAAAAACCAGAGGAGGAAAGACAAAGGTAGAGCCTATATTTCAGGTAAAGAAAGAAGTAGTAAGTTCTCTTTCGAATGAACTTCCTTTTGAAAACATGACCAATGGCGCTGAACATAACTTAGGGTTCAACACATCCGTGGGAGAGAGCAAAGCTGTTGTAAAAAACACAATCAAAGCTTGTGTCCATATTGACCAGACCATAACTGACGGTCAGACTATAAGACTCCGTCTCTTAGAAAGCTTAAAAGCAGGAAGCACTATCATTCCGGAGAATTCCACAATCAGCGGCAAGACTTTTTTGGTGGGAGAAAGACTGAACATCATAATCTCCGGGATTGAGTACCAAGGCAAGATCATACCCGTTGAGTTGAATGTCTTTGACACCGATGGGCAGATAGGAATCTTCGTGCCAGGATCAATGGAGGTGAGCACGATAAAAGACGTTGCAGGTAACGTGGGTAACAGCATTGGGACAAGCTTTAACATCACAAAAAATGCAGGTGAGCAGATTACTGCCGATCTCACAAAGGCCCTGATACAGGGGGGCTCACAGTACATCTCAAAAAAAGCCAGACTGGTGAAAATACACCTCAAGGCAGGGTATAGGGTATTTCTGACGACAAAAGAATAATACAATTCATAAACCACTAAAATCCAAATAAATGCAAAGATTGTTAATCACTATTTTCCTTTTCCTCTGTGCATTGAGACTCAATGCACAGACAAATGGTTCTTCGGGAGACCTCTTTAATGGTCTTACCAAGAAAATAACCTATGACAAGGTAATACCTCCCTATGGTCTGGAAGTGACCTTTGACAAGACTGTTCACATCATCTTCCCGGCAGCTGTCAGGTATGTAGACCTTGGCAGTACAAAGATAATTGCAGGTAAGGCCGAGGGTGCCGAGAATGTAATTCGTATTAAAGCTGCTGTACGCAATTTTGAAGATGAAACCAACTTCTCCGTTATTACAGATGACGGTAACTTTTACTCCTTTAACGTAAGGTATGTTCAAGAGCCGGAGAAGCTTAATATTGAGATGAAAGAGCTGGTTACCAAGGCCGCTCCAGGCAAAACACAAACAGGGGCCGGGGATGTATATCTCAAGGAACTGGGGAAAGAACCCCCTGCAGCAGTGAATCTGATTATGAACAACATCTACAAGAAGGACAAGAGTGATATCAAAAACATCTCAAGTAAAAAGTATGGAGTGGAGTTTTCCATCAAAGGCATTTATACCAACAATGGTATGCTGTACTTCCACTCTCAGATAAAGAATATCACCAACATTCCATTCGATATTGATTTTATCACTTTCAAGATAGTAGACAGGAGAGTAACCAAAAGAACGGCAGTTCAGGAACAAGTGCTGACACCTCTGAGAGTATTGAACGCCAATCAAACCATAAGGGGTAAAAGTGTCGCAAGATCTGTCTTCACTCTGGAAAAATTCACCATTGCCGATAATAAGATGCTTGTCATTGAAATCTTTGAAAAGAATGGCGGCCGTCATCAATCGGTGATAATAACAAATAGAAACATAGTAAAAGCAAAAGTAATAACCAATTTTAACACAAAATAACAATGAAAAACACATTATTTACAGCATTAGCAATTTTAATCTTAACTGTTTCCTGCACAAAGGAGAGACAACCGGTAATCGTAGATTTAGATAACACAGCAGAAAAGCTCAGCGAAAATTCCGATAATGACACCCCTCAGGTACAAGTCTATTTCCATATCAAAAGGGTGGCTAAGGTTCATGTCAAGCACCTGAAAGATGATTTTGGAAGAGACTATACCAAGGAGGTTATTGATGAGATAACTGACAGGCTCTTTATCCGGAGCATTGGTTCAAGTACAGGTTACAAGGTCCTTTATGACCTGGAGGTGATTGCAAGTGATAATAAGCGACAACTTCTGATTAACCGTGATACCAAAACCAGGGAGAACCTGGATGATAACATTATGTGGATTGATAACTGTATCATGGGATATGATGATCCTATTCCCCAAATTAATGTGACAAGGTTTGAGGTACAAAGAATTGCGGAAACGAAAACAGAAAATGTCGTTTACAATCCTTTGCTTAACTCTTGCGAATTAGTAAAATTATCAAATTAATTAACAGCCAATCTGACGTTTATGTCAAGGATTTACATTACAATAATATTTTTGATGAGCATACTTTTTGGTTGTTCCAAAGATCCAAATGCTCCGCATGAAGAACTTAATCCTGTTAACTTCTTCTGTGGAATGGAGCAGGCACAAACTAAGGCCAGCAGTGTGTTTGCGAGTGGTAATACTGCTATCATATACGCCTTTGCATCGGGAGGAATCGCTGCCAATATTGGCGGCACTCCTCTAAATGCGACAGCATCGGGAAGTGGGTTACTATCTCCAACCTCTACAATGTTTTTACCGAAAGGGAACTATGACCTTTACTCGGTATCTGCAAACAGCTCTTCTGCACCAAATATATGTTTTACCGGAGGAGTATCCGGAGATTTGGCAAATAGTGTGGATTACCTATGGGCAGGCAATAAAAACACTGCCGTGAACAATGGAGCGAACGTGACCTTTGCTTATAAACATATTGCCTGCCAGATGCAGATAAGGATTGTTGCCAATCCCAGGGTGAGTGGCCTTGTTGTAAACTCGGTTAAATTTTCCTATCCAATAACTTATGGAGCGAAAATGAATCTTTCTACAGGGAGCATCTCTTCTTCGGGATCCGTGACTGCTTTAAGCAATATTGCAGGCAGCGGAAATACCCGCAACTTTATCTGTCTGCCATGTACCGTTTCTTCGCAGGTGGAAATCAATATCAACGCTACCATTGACGGGCAGCCTGTAACAAATAAGACATATAGAGCAACGGGT
>DOVA01000057.1 GCA_003520315.1 Rikenellaceae bacterium
CTGGGGCTCGAACCCAGGACCCCAACATTAAAAGTGTTGTGCTCTACCTGCTGAGCTACTGAATCTTTGATAGGGAGCGCAAAGATATTGCTTATTGGTTTTATTTCCAAATTTTACTTTCCTTTATTTTATTAATTAGGCTAAATTTGCAAATAGGCATAACGGTATTTAGTAATAGTGGATAAAGACTTTTTATATCAATTTTTGGAATTTTTAAGAGACCACTCTTTGACTTTTACAAGAATGGATATGATTTTCATCGTTCAGAAATGTGGAAGTCTCCATTCAGATGAGCAGTTATCTATCAGACTTATTCCGATATATTGTCAATCGGAGTCTCTGGATGACTTTAGTGCAGATGTCGATATAACCATTTTTGAAGAGGAGTGGATAAACAAAAGAGAAATTGTTGAAAACCGTTTGAAAGCCAATCTTGGGTTGCAAAAAACAATTTATGCCAGAAAATGTGTGGCAAGAGAAATATCTGTAGCCGATGCTATTCAATTTTTAAATGCCAATCATTTGTTAGGCTATACTAGAAGCAATTACCGATATGGCCTCTTTGCAACTGAAGATTCGGAGACAGTTAAAAGTGAGTCGCTTGTTGCAGTAGCAACATTTTCGGGGCCAAAAATTATCAATAGAGAAGGTACTAATGTCAAGTCTTATGAGTGGGTGAGGTATGCAAATTTCTCAGACTTCAGGGTTGTAGGGGGAATGGGGAAGCTGCTTGATTTTTTTATTCAAAAAGAGTTTCCCCAAGAGATAATGTCATATGCAGACAGAAGCTGGGGTAATGGCAACGCTTATGTTAAACTTGGTTTTAAAGTATTGGAAGCAACCTGTAATATAACTTATTATTTAGACAGTAAATCCCTTGAGAGAGTTCCCAAGAGATTACTGTCTAAAATTGATAAGACCGGACTTTTAGTGAGACACAAGAGTGACTTTAAGTTTATCAGGAGATTTTGAGGGATCTTCAAGATTAGTGTCGAGTTCCATATGTAATTCATCTCCAAGCTTGAATCTTCCAGTTATTATAGCTTCTGCAAGTGGGTCCTCAATGTATTTTTGAATGGCTCGTTTTAATGGTCTTGCTCCCAACTGTGGATCATATCCCATATCGGCCACAAACATTTTAGCTCTGTCATCAATCGATAGCTTGTATCCCACATTATCAATTCTTCTGAAAAGATCATCTAGTTCTATATCAATGATTTTACAAATGTCTTCTTTTGAAAGTGGATTAAATAGTATATATTCATCCAGTCTGTTCAAAAATTCTGGAGAAAATGTCTTTTTTAATGCTTTCTCGATAATTTGCCTGGTATTATCATTAACGTTTCGTTTAGTGGTATTGGAAAATCCAAGTCCTGCACCAAAGTCTTTAACCTCTCTGCTCCCTATGTTAGATGTCATAATGAGAAGAGTATTTCTGAAATCAATTCGTCTGCCGTTACTGTCGGTCAGTCTTCCCTCATCAAGTACCTGCAATAAAAGGTTGAACTTATCAGGATGAGCCTTTTCTACTTCATCAAGTAATACAACTGAATAAGGTTTCCTTCTGACTTTTTCGCTCAATTGGCCACCTTCTTCATATCCGACATAACCCGGAGGTGCTCCTATCAATCTACTGACAGCAAACTTTTCCATATATTCACTCATGTCGATTCTTATCAGATTGTCAACAGAATCAAACAGGAATTCTGTAAGGGTTTTTGCCAGTTGAGTTTTTCCAACACCTGTAGGGCCAAGAAATAGAAAAGTTCCAATAGGTTTGTTTGGATCTTTCAAACCAGCCCGATTCCTTTGGATTGCTCTTACTACCTTTTCAACAGCTTCATCCTGACCAATTATTTTTCTTTTAATTGCTTCACCCATTCTGGCAAGTCTGTCTCCCTCTTTTTCTGCCAGTCTGTGGATAGGAACTGATGTTATCATTGACAGTACTTCTGCCACATCGTTTGAATTAACAACAGGAGGATTTTTAGTCTGTTCTTCATTCCATCTGTTTTGAGCGGCCTCAAGTTCATCCNNATTCATCCACCATCTGTTTTTCAATCATTCTTAACTCTGCTGCTTTCTCAAACTGTTGATTGTTTGCAGCAAGTTTTTTTTGTTTGCGGATTGGTTCTATTTCACTTTCTATTTTGACAATCGAGTCAGGAACTTGTAAATGTTTCAAGTGAACTCTTGATCCAGCTTCGTCCATTGCATCAATAGCCTTGTCAGGAAGGCACCTGTCAGTAATATACCTTTGTGAAAGCTTAATACAAGCAACAAGAGCATCATCGGTATAGATTACATTATGATGTTTCTCGTACCTCTCCTTAATATTTCTCAGAATATTGAGAGTTTCGTCATATGTGGTTGGTTCAACCATTATTTTCTGAAAACGTCTCTCTAATGCACCGTCTTTTTCGATATATTCACGATACTCATCGAGTGTGGTAGCACCGATACATTGAATTTCTCCTCTTGCAAGAGCAGGTTTCATCATATTTGCTGCATCAAGTGAACCTGAGGCTCCTCCAGCACCTACGAGAGTATGGAGTTCGTCAATAAACAAGATAATATTGGGATTTTTGGATAGCTCATTAAGGATTGCCTTCATTCTCTCTTCAAATTGTCCTCTATATTTTGTTCCGGCAACTATAGATCCGATATCGAGTGATACAAGTCTTTTATTAAGTAACACTCTCGAGACATTTCGATGAGCAATTCTGAGTGCAAGACCTTCAGCTATAGCAGATTTTCCGACTCCAGGTTCTCCAATTATAACTGGATTATTTTTTTTTCTGCGTCCAAGTATTTGTGCCAGTCTTTCAATTTCCTTTTCTCTTCCAACCACAGGATCAAGCTTTCCTTCAAGTGCAGCAGCTGTCATGTCAAATCCGAAACTGTCTATTACAGGAGTATCACTTGTTAACTTTGGCCCTTTTGAAATTTTTGATCCGCTTTCAGATGAAGCAGGGTTGGTTATTTCTCCTGCTGTTTCCATACCTGTTTCAGGGATAACGTTTTCCTTTCCTTTGAGTAAAGATCTAATACTGTCATAAGTGACATTGAATTCTTTAAGTATTGGTATAGCATATGCATCATTACTCCTTAGAATTGCCAGGAGAAGATGAATAGAGCCTGGTTGTGCCTCGTTAAGTGATTTTGCTTCAAGGTACATGAGTTTAAGAGAATTGTCAGCGCCTTTTGAAAGATTGAGTTTGTCGGATTGTTCAAATGGGACAATTTCTCCCGCTCTAATACCTTCTTCTATTCTTTGTTTCAACTCTTTGTAATCTACTCCGGATCTGATGAGTATTTCAAATGCCGAATTATCCTGGTGCCGAAGGATGCCTAAAAGTATATGATCGTTGTCAATAGAATAGCTGCCAAGTCTCATTGCTTCCTCTTTGCTATACGAAAGAATTTCATTAAGTTCGTTCGAAAGATGTAAGTCCATTATTATAAAAATTTATTGCAAATCTAATTAAAGACAATCATCAATACAATGTGTTCAGATGATATTTTATTAGTACTTTAGCAGACTTTTTTAAGCTGAAAGAGAATTAACAATGATTGAAGAATCTGATAGCAATCCAAGAATTATCAAGATAAATATTGAGGATGAGATGAAAAGCGCTTACATAGATTATTCTATGTCAGTGATAGTGTCAAGAGCTTTACCGGATGTGAGAGATGGTCTCAAACCGGTGCACAGAAGAGTTTTATATGGCATGTCGGAACTCGGACTTACTTCAGGTAGTGGATATAAGAAATCGGCACGTATTGTGGGAGAAGTTCTTGGGAAGTATCATCCTCATGGTGACTCTAGTGTCTATGACGCAATGGTCAGAATGGCTCAGGATTGGAGTATGAGATATATGTTGGTGGATGGGCAGGGGAACTTTGGTTCCATAGATGGAGACTCTGCAGCCGCTATGAGGTATACTGAGGCTAAATTCAGAAAAATCGCAGAAGAGGTGATGGCTGATCTTGACAAAAACACTGTCGACATGAAGCCAAATTTCGATGAGTCACTTCTTGAACCAACAGTAATGCCTTCAAAAGCTCCTCTTCTTTTACTAAATGGTGCATCAGGAATAGCTGTAGGTATGGCTACAAACATGCCACCTCACAATTTGGGTGAAGTGGTGGATGCTATTTGTGCCTATATCGACAACAATGAAATAACCACTGATGAGCTGCTCAAATATCTTAAGGGTCCTGATTTTCCTACTGGTGGCACCATTCAGGGCACTCAAGGAATAAGAGACTATTTTGAAACAGGAAGGGGTAGAATTATCATACGTGCTAAAACAGAAATTGAGGTAAATGATAGTGGAAGAGAGACTATTGTGGTTACTGAGATACCATATATGGTCAATAAGCGTGAAATGATCGAGAAAATAGCAGAACTCGTAGAGAATAAAAAAATTGAAGGCATTGCTTATATAAATGACGAGAGTGACAGAAAGGGGATGAGAATTGTGATCAAACTGAAAATGGGAGCGGTCGCAAATGTTGTCTTAAACATGCTTTTCAAGTACACTCAAATGCAGTCAAGTTTCTCGGTCAATAATATTGCTCTTGTAGATGGACGTCCAAGGATTTTAAGTGTAAAACAAATTATCAAATATTATGTCAGACACAGGCATGACGTTATTCTTCGTCGTTCGAGATTTGAACTTGAACAGGCAGAAAAAAGAGCTCACATACTTGAAGGCTTGTTAAAGGCTCTTGATTTTATTGATGAAGTTATTGCCATCATCAGAGGGTCAAAAAGAGTAGAAGATGCAAGGAACTCTCTTATGGAGCGGTTCTCTTTTACCGAACAACAGGCATCCGCCATTGTGGAGATGAGACTGCGTCAACTGACAGGTCTTGAAAGAGAAAAATTGCAAAGTGAATATGAGGAACTCGAGAAACAGATTGCATATTTAAATCAAATTCTTTCACAAGTATCTATCCAGATGCAGATAATCAAGGATGAGCTTCAGGAACTAAAAACCAAATATGCAGATCCAAGGCGAACAGTGATAGAACTTTCTGAAGATGAGTTTAATCCCGAAGATTTTTATGCAGATGAAGATGTTATTATTACTATTTCACATCTAGGATACATAAAGAGGACTCCCCTAAATGAATATAGGACTCAGAACAGGGGAGGCGTTGGCGCTAAGGGGGGAGCGACCAGGGATGAGGATTTTATTGAAAATATCTATGTAGCCAATATGCACAGCACTATACTTTTCTTTACAAAAAAAGGTAAGTGTTACTGGCTTAAAGTTTTTGATCTTCCTGAAGGCTCCAAGTTATCTAAAGGCCGCGCGATACAGAATGTTCTTAATATTGAACCTGATGACAAAGCGTGTGCTTTTATTAATGTTCGCAATCTTTCAGACAAGGAATATGTTAACAATAACTATATAGTACTTTGTACAAAAAGGGGAATAGTCAAAAAAACCTCTCTTGAGG
>DOVA01000247.1 GCA_003520315.1 Rikenellaceae bacterium
TTTTGTGATATCCCATTTTTAGCAGATGCACTGTTACCGTTATTGGAAGTGCATGAAACTATTAAAATTGGAGCTATAAATAAAATCAGATATTTTGTAACTTTACTCATTGTTTAAACTTTATTTTATTTTCCGCAAAGTTAATTATTGTTTCCTTTAAAACAAATTTCTTTAGGAAAATTTTTATTTTTGATTATATTTTAATTTTTTTTGTAAATATTTTAAATTCATGAAATACGTAATAATAGGAGGAGTTGCAGGAGGAGCAACAGCTGCAGCTAAAATAAGAAGAGAAGACGAGCATGCAGAAATTATAATGTTTGAGAGAGGAGAATATATCTCTTACGCAAACTGCGGATTGCCTTACTATATAGGAGGAAAAATTGAAAAAAGAGAAGACCTCATCGTCCAAGGGATAACAGCATTTTCAAACCGTTATGACATAGATGTTAGAACCCTCAATGAAATTACATCAATTGACACATCTACAAAGAAAGTCACTGTCAGAAACGTTCAGAACGGTAAAATCTATTTTGAGAGTTATGACAAACTGCTACTCTCGCCAGGAGCTATGCCATTCAAACCCTCATTACCTGGAATTGACGATCCAAGGATACTGACAGTCAGGACTATCCCTGATACAGACAAGATCAAGAGTTTAACAGAAAAGACTAAAGGAGGAAAAGCTGTAATCGTAGGAGGAGGATTTATAGGACTTGAAATGGCGGAAAATCTCAAAGCTCTCGGCTTTATGGTTACAATAGTAGAAATGATACCCCAGGTTATGACTCAACTCGACCCTGTTATGGCCTCTATTGTACATAATGAGCTTAGAGAAAATGGTGTGGAATTAATTTTGGGAGAAGCTGTTATGGCGTTCAATCCAACAAGAGAAAAGCTATATGTTCAACTCAAAAGTGGAAGAGAAATATCGGCTGATCTGGTAATATTGAGCATTGGAGTAAAAGCCGAAACATCTCTTGCAAGAGAAGCAGGGCTTAAAATAGGAATAACAGGTGGGATTGAGGTAAATGATTTTCTTCAGACCTCCAACAATGACATATATGCTACAGGTGATGCTGTTGAAATTATTAATCCCATAACCGGAGATCCGTCGCTGACACCACTTGCGGGGCCGGCAAACAAACAGGCAAGAATTGCAGCAACTAATCTGGTTCACGGCAATATTTGCAGATATAAAGGATCAATAGGTACAGGAATAGCAAAGATTTTCAGGATTACGGCAGCAGTGACAGGGGTCAATGAAAAAACACTTAACAAAAAGGGGATAAAATTTATTTCAACTATTACACATTCTGGTTCTCATGCAGGGTATTATCCTGGAAGCGAATCTCTTTCAATAAAGATTCTCTATTCACCCGAAAACGGAAAATTATTTGGAGGACAAGTCGTTGGTTATGGAGGAGTTGATAAACGAATAGATATCATTGCGACTATAATAGGTCAGAATGGAACCGTTTACGATCTTATGGAAATAGAACACGCTTACGCACCCCCTTTCTCCTCAGCAAAAGATCCAGTAAATATGGCAGGATTTGTAGCTGAGAATGTAATAAATGGAAAAGTCAAAATCGTAACTTGGGATATTGTAAATAATTTTGATTTTGGCAACGACTATCTCCTCGATGTTAGAAGCCCTGAAGAATGTAAGCAGGGAATGATAAAAGGAGCTGTAAATATTCCTTTGGAAGAGCTTCGTCTAAGGCTTGACGAAATACCTTCAGACAAAAGAATAATAGTATACTGTGCCATAGGAATGAGAGGATATCTTGCTTCAAGAATTTTATTGCAAAATGGCTATAGTAATACTTACAACCTTACAGGTGGATACAAGACTTATCTATTTGCTCATAAGGATCAGGAAATAATGACTAAATTAGCAGATACAAAAAATAAATCATGAAGTATCTTGCTAAATTTTTACTGAAGATTATGGGATGGAAAGCTTTGACACCTCCGGTTCCTGAGCCAAAATGTATTATACTGGGTGTGCCTCACACTTCTGTCTGGGATTTTGTGATATCATATCTTTATTATAAATCATTTGGTTCAACTGCGTATATTATGATAAAAAAGGAATTTTTCTGGGGTCCTTTAGGACCAATTCTTAAATGGATGGGTGGAATTCCGGTTGACAGAAAGCACCCGTCAACAATTACCAGACAAGTTATAGAGGCATTCAACAATACTGATCATCTTCACCTTGCTATTGCTCCTGAAGGCACAAGAGATAGGGTCGAAAAATGGAAAACTGGATTTTACACTATTGCAAAAGCAGCAAATGTCCCCGTCTATCTTGGTTATTTTGATTGGGGGAAAAAAGAGGTAAGCAGAGGTATTAAGTTTGAATTATCAGACAATGTCAACGAAGACCTGAAAAAGATTCGTCAATATTATAAAGACTTGGAAGTTAAGGGTAAGCATCCTGAAAATTTTTCGACAGGAAGTGATCTGGATTAAATCTCTTAAAAATTTAAATCAATCCTCCCAACATAAACACCTGCCGTCCCCATTTGAGTAACAATTACTCCTCTTCCGCTTCTGTTTTTTACAACAGTGGGTTCCTCAAGAAAAGTGTGAGTGTGACCACCAATAATAAAATCGATGTCCCGGCTCGACTTTGCAAGATCAATATCTGAAGGAGAGCGACTATCTTCCTCGTGATTATACCCAAGGTGAGTCAAAGCTATTATCAGATCACATCCTTGTTTATATTTTAGATATTTTGCCATATCGTTGGCACATCTTATGACGCCCAAATATTTAATACCAGAACGAGCCGATTCTGCAACATATCCATTTAGGTCAAGCAACAGGCCAAAGATGCCAATTTTCTTTCCTCCCTTCTCAATTATTACATATGGCTTAACTAAATCTTTCAGCGGGCTCTTGGAAAAATCATAGTTTGCACAAAGTGTAGGATACTTTGCCTTTGAAAGCCTCTCTGCCAATTGGGCTTCTCCATTGTCAAATTCGTGATTGCCCAGACATACTGCATCATATTTCATAGCATTGTAAAGCATAACCTCCATCTCCCCTTTAAACAAAGTAAAGTAAGGAGTACCCTGATTGTAGTCTCCTGCATCCAACAATAAAACATTATCTTCTTGCTCTCTAACATTCTGAATATAGTTCGCACGTCTCTGCACCCCTCCCATTCCTTTATTCCTGCTACCAGAGAGAGGCTCTACATTACTGTGAACGTCATTTGTATGCAGAATAACTATTTCTTGTGCAATTGTGTTGTCCGGAAGAAAAAGCGCACTTATTAATAATATTAAAATAACTTTCAATCTCATTACTGTTCAATTTTTATTCTATTTGTAATTTTGGAAGATATTTTCTGATTGTTAGCAGTTAAAGACTCTATTTTCTCAAAAATTACATCTCTGAGAAGCATACCGGTCTGTTCAACTTTAACAGCTTCTTTGAGAGGATAAAGATTGTCTCCACCTGTCATGAGAAAATCAAGGGTAGCAACCCTATAGGTCTTTTTATCATCAATCTGTGCCCCATTAATTAAAGCATAATTTAGCTTACCAGACTTTATAGAAAGAACCACATTCGAAGACAAAGGCTCGACATTTGTCGCCAGTATATTAAATAGCTTTTTGACAGAACTCCCTTTTAAATCAAGAATCACAAGATAGTTATCGAAAGGATATGTTGAGTAAATATCATATCTACGCACTTCGCCTGCAGGAATAGGTGCTCTCAGGCCTCCAAAGTTGGTCAACGCAAAGTCAACATTATTTTCGCTTTTCCTTTGAGCAATTTCTAACATTGCATCAACTGTGAAGTTTGAAAGAAGACTTTCAGGTCTTCTAGATCTCATCTCTTGTTCAGAAATTCCCACTACTTGTTGCATTTGACTATCAACCTGCGGCTTATAAAAATCTATAATTCCTTTTACGACTGGCTCTTCAGGAAAATTCCATGTACTGTCCATTATAACTCTTGTTGCTTTCCACTGAAAAGTTGTCTCCTGAGCGAAAGCATTTAAGGCGAAACAAATGGATAGTGAAAATAGTATTGCTTTTTTTAACATTCTGCTATTAAATTAAAACTTCAACCATTTCATCAGATCTTTCCATGAGGCTTTCTTGCCATATGACAGAATACCCACTCTGTATATCTTGGCAGAAAGGTAGGTCATAAATATAAAGGTAGCTAACAATAACACAATAGAAAGAATCATCTGCCACAAAGGTACTCCAAAAGGCACTCTTGCCATCATAACCATTGGAGATGTAAATGGTATAATTGAACCCCAAAACGATAAACTGCTGTCGGGAAATCTAAAGGCATGAATCATTAAAAATAGACCGATTATCAAAGGCAATGTTATTGGAATTGTAAGTTGTTGGGTGTCTGTCTCATTGTCTACAGCAGAACCGACTGCAGCAAACATTGAGGCATAAAGCAAGTATCCAAGAATAAAATATGCAAGAAATGACAAAATTATATATCCAAAATTAATTCCTGCAAGAGCAGCTAGGATTTCTCCCACTTTCCCGCCAGAAGCAGAAAAACCTTCAGGCAATGCTCCCGGAACACTTCCTCCGGCAGAAGCAAGATCTACGCCCATAAAAGCCTGAGCTCCGAAAATAATTGCAAAGGTTAAAACTACCCAAATGAGAAATTGAAGCAGTGCAACTGCCCCTACACCTATAATTTTACCCAACATCAATTCAAAAGGCTTGACAGAAGAGATGATTACTTCAACTACTCTGTTGGATTTTTCATCAATAACTCCTCTCATAACCATTGATCCAAACATGAAGATGAACATGTAAATTAAAAAACTAGCTATGTACGAGATAGCCATATTTATCTCGACCATGCCTGATTTTTCCCTCCCCTCTTCGCTAACAGTATATGTTTTAACATCTACTTTTGTATTAATGTCCTTAATAATGGCATCAAGATTCTGTATATTGTAAGCTGCCAATTTCTTATCTCTGACACCTCTTTCGACACATTTTTCAATCTCTTCCTTAGTATCTATATTTATCTGCTTGTTAGAGTATGTTGACACTGAAACATTATATGCTGAATCCATGGGAGATATTTCAACTATGGCATAAAGATCAGAAGTTGATAGATCCTTCTTAATGCTTTGAATATCTGCATTTGGATCAAACTTATATACGTAGTCCTCATTTGAAACAAAATACTTTTCACACTCTCTCGATCTGTCCACTACAAGTATCTTCTGTCCTCTTTCACTAGGAGAAAGAGACATTATTATCGTAGGCAGAACAATGAGCAAAGCCATAAATATTGGAGTGAGAATTGTGAGCAGAATGAAAGATTTTTTCTTGACTCTTACAGAGAACTCTCTCGAAATAATTAAAAAAAGTTTGTTTTTATCCATAGCCTGCAAATTAACTTACCAGTTTAATAAAAATATCATTCATTCTCGGAACAAGTTCCCTATATTCAACTATGTCGATGTTCTGTTTAAGAAGCTCCATAAGTACCTGTGAAGAAGATGCTTCCCGATTAACTTCAATAATCACACGATATCCATCCTTATATATATCGTTAGAAACAACTCTGTAAAAACCATTGCTGACAATCTCTCTAATTTCAGAAGAACGGTATATTATCTCAACCTCATTTTTGCCATAATTTTTTCTTATCTCATCAACACCTCCAGAAACAATAAGCTTTGCTTTGTTAATCAATGCTATATTATCGCAAAGCTCCTCAACTGACTCCATATTGTGCGTCGAAAGAATCACAGAGGTACCGTTATCCTTCA
>DOVA01000228.1 GCA_003520315.1 Rikenellaceae bacterium
CTGTCTGAAATCAGGTCCGGCATCAATTACAATTTTCAATCCTTTTTGTTCAATCAATACTGAAGAGCGGAGTCTTTTGTCTTTAATGTCTATGGATGTACATACAGGGCATTTGCAGCCAATTACAGGAATACCTTGCGAAGTGCCTGTACCTAAAAAAGTAAGCTTTGTTTCGTTGCCTGTTTCCATACTTTAAAGATAGGAAAAAGTTCCTACCTTTGTGAAAATTTAAAATTGAAAGGAAGTTTATACCTTATTCCATCTCCTGTTAGTGATGGTGAAATCAACGAAGTAATTCCAGAGGGAGTCATTTGTAAAATACTGCCTTTGAGAGTTTTTGTGGTTGAGGAAATCAGAAGTGCAAGAAGGTTTCTTTCAAAATGTGGTTTTAAGGGGAAGATAGACGAGTTATTGTTTCTTGAATTGAACGAGCACACACCTGTTTCATTAATAGATAGTTATATAAACCTGTTAGTTGGGGGGAAGGATGTTGGATTAATAAGTGAAGCCGGATTGCCTGCTGTGGCTGATCCCGGAGCACTATTGGTAGCAGCTGCCCATAGAGAGGGAATCGTGGTAATTCCATTAGTCGGTCCGTCCTCATTAATGCTTGCTTTGATGGCTTCAGGAATGAATGGACAATCTTTTGCTTTTGTGGGATATCTTCCTGTGAAGCCAGACGAGAGAAAGTCTGAAATAAAAAGACTTGAGAAACTTTCTGACAGAACAGGGCAAAGTCAGATAATAATTGAAACTCCGTATAGAAATAATGCTCTCTTTTCTGATCTGGTGCAGGTATGTTCTCCTTCAAAGTTGATTTGCGTGGCTTCTGCAATTACTTCGCAGGAAGAATTTATTCGTACTTTAACAGCTTTTGAGTGGGGGAAGGAAAAGGTTGATTTGAACAGGAAACCTTGTGTCTTTATTTTATGATTATTATATTCTTAACAATAAATAATTTTTGAATGAAAACAGAATCTTGTGATTATATTGAGCTTAGCGGGATGGAGTTTTTCTCGTTTCATGGACATTACCGAGAGGAGAAGATAGTTGGGAATCGTTATGTTGTAGATTTGAAAGTGAAAACTGATTTTACAAAAGCGGGCATAAGTGATGACCTTTCTGATACAATTGACTACCAGGAACTCTATAAAATTGTGGCAAATGTGATGTCTACTCCTTCAAAACTTTTGGAGAGCGTAGCCAAAAAAATCCTTGACAACATCAGAGACAATTACCCGGAAGTTACAGGTGCTACCGTTTCTATTTCAAAGTTAAATCCAGCTCTTGGAGGTCAGGCTGGTGCTGCAAAATTGGTTATGTCGTTTTAGTAGTGATGGATAGTGAATTTAGGATAAGAGGGGGGGAAATGTCCAAACGTGTGGCATTTCTGACACTCGGATGTAAATTGAATTATTCTGAGAGTTCTTCTCTTGCAAGAATTTTTGTTGAAAATGGTTATGAAAGAGTTTCTTCGTCGGCAATAGCGGATGTGTATGTTGTTAATACATGCTCGGTGACTGAGCATGCCGATAAAAAATGCCGCAGTGCGATAAGAAAGCTTCATCGTCAAAATCCTGATGCAATAATTGCAGTTACGGGCTGTTATGCTCAGTTGAAACCAGAAGAGATTCTTGATATTGAAGGTGTTGACTTAGTCATTGGCACAGATCACAAACAGGATGTTTTCTTAAGAGTTTCTCAATTAACTGGGGGAAAGCATATTCGTAAAAATTTATCTGTCAGTAATACTAACACCATATTTCCCGCCTACTCTTCGGATGACAGAACAAGGTCTTTTTTAAAGGTTCAGGATGGCTGTGACTATCACTGTGCTTACTGTACAGTTCCACTCGCAAGAGGTCAAAGCAGAAATCTTCCTATTGATTTTCTGGTGGAAGAGGCTAATGAGATAGCTTCAAAAGGTATAAAAGAGATTGTTTTGACTGGAGTTAATACCGGTGATTTTGGAAAAAGCACTGGAGAGAATTTTCTTGATTTGCTCAAGGAACTTGAGAAAGTTGAAGGTATAGAACGTTACCGGATATCTTCTATAGAGCCAAATTTGCTAACTGAGGATATAATTAAATGGGTGGCAGAAAATTCTAAATTTCTTCATCATTTTCATATTCCACTACAATCGGGTTCAGACAAAATTCTTGCGTTAATGCGTCGACGTTATAATACTTCTCTTTTTAGAGAGAAGGTTAATCTTGTGAGAAGATATATGCCTGACGCTTTTATAGGTGTCGACGTGATTGTGGGGTTTCCAGGTGAGGGTGTGAGCGAATTTAATGAGAGTTTTAATTTTCTAAAAACTCTACGACCAGCATTTATTCATGTTTTTCCATACTCCAAAAGAGCAAATACTCTTGCAGCCAATATGGATGAGCAGGTGGATGAAAAAAATAAACATGAACGTGTTATAAGACTTGAATCTCTATGCAAAATATTGCATGATGAATTTGTGGATTCTCAGAAGGGTAAAAAAGAATATGTTCTTTTTGAGAGTACTCAAAAGGGTGGTAAAATGTATGGATATACAAGAAATTATATAAGGGTTGAACGTTCTTACGATCGTTCTGCAATAGGAAAAATTGCTGAAGTTACTCTTTGATATTATTGGGGTTATTCTTGGCCTTACGTTTCTTCTTGTTTCCGAATATGCTGTTTAGCAATTCCTTGAATGTTGTAAACTCTTCTTGATACACTAAACCGCCACCATTTCTCTGGCTGTTGTCCAAATAATTTGAAAATTGATCTGCAGAATGTGAGAACAACTTGGCACGGAACTTTCCCTTTTCATCCAGTTTTATTTCAACGTCCACATCGCCCACAACTTCATTTGTACTGTTTGAATATCTTGCATTTCCTATGTTGCCGTTGATTATGACTCTGTTATTGAAAAGCTGTGTTGACACAGCGGCGTCGAAAATATCTCTGCCGTTTTGCCCAGGCTGATAATTGAAACTCAGGTCAAGTGGTATGTCCAATTGATTGAAAATTTTGTTTATCTGATTGGACAACACTTCTGTAGCATTGGAATACAGCAAAGTGGAATTATTTACAATACTTGACTGGATATCCGGAACAAAACTGTTGGCAACTAGGAGAGACATTACTTGTTTAATAACTTTATCTTCGGTATTAAGTGCTGCGTCAACTCTTGCTTTAGTAATAGGATCCAGATCGGGTATTTCTATGTCAAAGGCGATATTAGGGTTCATCAAAGGTCCTGTTAACTTAATCAGACAGTCTACGGTTCTTCTGTTACTGACTGAGCTGGTATCTGAAATTAAAGTGTTGATTGATGTCTTAGTTCTGTATTTTGCCGTAAGATTGAGAGTCGTTTTATTAATATCTCCATTAAAACCTATAGTACCCCCTTGCTGAATGATAAAATCTCTGTTAAATATGCCTTGCAAAACAAATTTATATGAACCACTTTCAATTAAGTAGTCTCCTTGAATGTTAAAAATGTGTTTTGAAGGTTTGATATCCATACTAATTAGTCCATTTCCAAATCCTTTGATTACATCACCTGTAGACTTGTCAATTTCTATAAACATTGCAGCATCAGGGGTAATATTCAGTTTAAGTTGGATATCGAGTTCTGTAGAGGGTTGTTTTTCTTTCTGTTCTTGAGTTTGGTGAATTGTGATTTTATCTGCTGTAAAACTTGTATTCTGAACAAATTTCAATAAATTGGAATTTACGGCTTCAGTACCGTTTGAAAGAGGAATATGTATCTCAGTGTTTTTATTGGACTGAGCTGATAGCTCCATAAATATCTTTTTCAGATTGCCTCTTAGATTGAAATAACCATTACCAAAGGCTTTTCCATAAAATGTGCTGTTATCTGACTCAGTGAGATTGATAAGTTCTATATTGGAAAAATGAATAGTAGTATTGAAACCAAGATTACGGAGGTGTGTATATGTAATTCCACCATTAATGACACCTTTTGATCCATATCGGTCTGTAATAGATCTATTTACAAAGACAAGTCCGTTTTCGTGAAGTTTTGTTTGCCCATTTATAGTATATCTTGCTTTTGGATAGTCAACAGTAAATGAAAGATCTTTTACAGAAGCATCTTCACTTGTTAATATGAGTTTGTTTATGGGGCCCTTGCAATTAATTTTTCCGTTGATGCTTCCGGTTATATCAGATACTATTCCGGCGAAAACAGGAGAAGCATAACCCGGGTCCAGGTTATTGAAATTACCTGTAATGTCAATATATTTTTCTTTTGGAGAATATGTGCCTGAAATATCAATTGTTCTTTTTCCATTCAAATCGTTAAAGACTATCAAATCTAATTTTTTCTCCAGATTGTTCCATTTGCTTGACATGGTCAGAGATCCAATATCTCTTTTTGCCACTGATACCGCCTGCCCGTTAAGATGCATTTGTATTTGTGGTTTTTTGAAGGCTTCCTTGAAAATAACATCTCCTGAAAATAGTCCTGTAAAATGTAATGGTTTTTTCATGAAAGCATCAAACAAGGATATATCAAAACAGTTTATTTTTAAATTAATAGAATCATTTTCAGAATCAGACACACGTCCCTCAACCGCAAAGAACTGTTTGTCATTTTCTATTTTAAATCCTTCTACTTGAATATCATTATTGTTTATTAAGATTCTTGAAGGGG